>NZ_JBEXPJ010000043.1:0-62074 GCF_040611995.1 Lentzea sp. NPDC006480 | reverse complement strand
GCACCGGCCTGCGGCACCTCCGCGCGCTCACCGTCCACATGGGAGGGACCAGCGGCCGCCACCGCGATCACCTCACCGGCGTGGGTGGGCGCGAGGAGCTGCTCCTTCGCCACCTCCCCCGCCTCGAACGCGAGCGCCGCCGGAGCCTTCTCGCACACCCCGAGGCACGGGCTGCGCAGCCAGCCGCTCTTCGCCCCCGCCGGACCGAGCTCGTCGGTCAGCCTGTCGCACAACGCTTTCGCGCCGTTGACCTGGCACGCGAGGTCGACGCAGACGTGCGTGATCTTCGCCGGGCGTTCGGAGAGCGAGAACAACGAGTAGAAGCTCGCCACGCCGTACGCCTCGGCCGGCGGGATGTGCAGGACGCGGCAGATGTGGTTCAGCGCGCCCTGGCTGATCCAGCCGACCCTGTCGTTGACCGCGTGCAGGGCGGGCAGCAGCTGGTCCCGTCCCATGCCGGTGAACAGGTCGACCACAACGCGTTCGGCCTCGGTGGGCTCGACGTCGAGGAGTTTGAGGTCCACTCAGGCCACCGTCCCGGAAACAGCGGGCACCGGGAGCTTGTCGATCCGGATGGCCGCGGCCTTGTACTCGGCCGTGCCCGCGATCGGACAGGTCGCCTCGATGGTGATGATGTTGACGTCGATCTCGTCCGGGAAGTGGAACGTCATGAACACCAGCCCCGGCGTCAGTCCGTCGTCGATCCGCACCGGTGCCTGGATCTGCCCGCGCCTGGACGTGATCTGGACTTCCTCGCCGGCCTTGACGTTGAGCTTCTCCGCGTCCTGCGGCGACAGGTCGAGCGTCTCGCCCTTGCGCAGCGGCGACTCGAACCCGGCCGACTGCACGCCGGTGTTGTAGGAGTCGAGCCGGCGCCCGGTGGTGAGCCGGTACGGGAACTCCTCGGTCAGCTCGTCGACCGGCGGACTGTGCAGGACCGGCGAGAACGTGGCCGGCATGCCGCGCTTGACCGGGTCCTCCTCCCACAGCCGTCCGTGCAGGAAGCTGGGTTCGAGGCTGTCCTCGCTCGGGCACGGCCACTGGATGCCGCCGAGCTCCTCCAGCCGCTGGTAGCTCATGCCGGTGTGCAACGGCGACAGGCTGCGCAGCTCGTTCCACACGTCCTCGCCGGTCATGTGCCGCCAGGGCGTGCCGAGCCTGTCGGCGATCTGACTCATGATCTCGATGTCGTCACGCGCGCCCTCGGGTGGGTTCAGGGCCTTGCGCACCCGCTGGACCCGGCGCTCGCTGTTCGTGAACGTGCCGTCGGTCTCGCACCAAGCAGCCGCCGCGGGCAGCACGACGTGCGCCATCTGCGCGGTCTTGGTGAGGAAGATGTCCTGCACCACGATGTGGTCCAAGTTGGACAGTCGCTTGACCGTGTGCTCGCAGTCGGCCTCGGACTGCACGGGGTTCTCGCCGATGATGTAGACGGTGGTCAGGTCACCGCGTTCCATCGCCTCGAGCATCTGCGTGAGGTTCCAGCCCTTCTTGGGCTGGATGTTCGATCCCCACGCGGCGTTGAACTTGGCCGCGACGTCCGGGTCCGTGATGTCCTGGAACCCGGGCATGCGGTCGGGGATCGCCCCCATGTCGCCGCCGCCCTGCACGTTGTTCTGCCCGCGCAACGGGTTCAGCCCAGCGCCGTACCGCCCGACCTGCCCGGTGAGCAGCGCCAGGTTGATGAGGCTGAGCACGTTGTCCGTGCCGTTGTGGTGCTCGGTGATGCCGAGCGTCCAGCTGAGCTGCCCCCGGTCGGCCTTGGCGTAGGCGTGCGCGAGCTCGCGGATGAGCTCGGCGGGCACCCCGGTCTCCAGCTCGGCGACCGGGAGCGTCCACGGCTCGACTGCCTTGACGAACTCCTCAAAGCCTTCGGTCGCCCGCTCGATGAAAGACATGTTCGTGAGGTTCGACGCGATGATCTCGCGGGCGATCGCGTGGGCCAGCGGGATGTCCGTGCCGACGTTGAGCCGCAACCACTTGTGCGCCCACCTGCCCGTGCTGGTGAGGCGCGGGTCGACCACGTACAGCTTCGCGCCCTTGTTGACGGCCTTGAGCACGTGCTGGAAGAAGATCGGGTGCGCCTCACGCGCGTTGGACCCCCACAGAACGATGAGGTCGGCGTCCTCGATCTCCTGGTAGGAGGAGGTACCGCCGCCACTGCCGAAGACCTTCGCCAGCCCGGCCACGCTCGGCGCGTGACACGTGCGGTTGCACGAGTCGACGTTGTTCGTGCCGATGACCGCCCGCGTGAACTTCTGCGCCATGTAGTTCATCTCGTTGGTGGCCCTGGCACAGGAGAACATCCCGAACGCGTCCGGACCGTTCTTGGCGACATTGCGCCGGAACCCCTCGGCCGCACGATCGAGCGCTTCGTCCCAGGTGGCCGGGCGCAGGATGCCTGCGTCGCGCACCAGCGGCTGGGTGAGCCGCACGTAGGGCTCGGTCTTCTTCCGCCTGCTCATCACGACACCTCCTGCCCTCCATACTGTATGCAATCTTCGGTATGCGCTACCCCCTGTTCGCTGTTTCTTGGAAGTGGAGGGTGCGGTTACTTCACCGCAGCTGTCGCCGTGCCGCGGTGAGCCCGACGACCACCAGCACCGGCAGGATGATCAGGAAGCTCGTGGTCGTGAACCCGAACGGCATCGCGGAGAGCACGACCAGGAGCACGGCCCACACCGCCACCAGGCCTCCGGCCAGGTGCGCCGGTCGTGCCCGCGCCGCGAGCCACGGTACGACCGGAGCCCCCAGTGCCGCGCCGTACGACCCCGCGATCCAGACGAGGTCATCCGTGGAGAGCAGGGAAGCCCTCCACACCAGCACGGCCGACACCGCCAGCCCGCACAGGATGAGCACCACCGAGTACCACGGCGGCGTGGACTCGGCGAAGGACGCGCCGGGCACCCGGCGCACGATCTTCACGGCCGCCAATGCGGACCCGATCAGCAACAACATTGCGACGGCGCCCATGTAGTACGCCACGCCGTAAGGCGCGAAACTTTCGGAGTAGATCGGTTCGAACAACAGCAGCGCCAGCCCGGCCAACGCGAGTGATCCCGCTGCCACGAGAACTCCGGCGCCCGCTGTGCGAGCGCGCGGCCGCAGCAGAGCGAGGCCCCCGACGAGTGCGGCCAGCCCGAGCGACACGAAGTAGGCCCAGAGCGTCGGGCGGTTCACCAGCATCGCGTCGTCGTAGCGGTAGTCGCTCGGCACCGCCAGCAGCAACAGGGCAGCGGCTCCCAGCACCGCCACCGCGGTGCGGGGCACGAGGGCATCGGTGTCCGGGCGGGACCGCTTCGGCGGTTCCTCGACGGGCTTGCGTTGCCCGGCTTGCTCGGACTGCCCTGCCGACGTCGCCGGACCTGTGGGCATCGGAGGCCCCGGCACGACCGGGCGACTCATGGACGCCTGCCGCGCCGCTGAAGGTGTCTCGACGGCCTCGGACAGCACGGAGACGACCGCGTTCCCCGTCGGCCCGCTGATCTCGATCCGTCCCTCCGACTCGGGGGCGGCCTGCTGCAGCGACACCTGGATCTCGTCCTCGACCAGCGCGACCCGGATCCACGGCTCCGACGCCGTCACCGTCACCGCCCGCGCCAGAGGTGGACCGCCCAGCACCACCGCGTGCGGACCCGGCGTGGAGAAACGCAGCACCGACACACTCGGCTGGATCATCGCGTCGCTCAGCGCGGCGGCCGCCGCCCCGGCCACACTGCTGATGTCCGTGCTCGCCATCTGCGTCAACGCCAGATGCGCGCCGGCCGCGACCTCGAGGTTGCCGCTGGACAACCGCGACCGCAGCTCCGCCACCGCACCCAGCCGCGTGAACATGTTCGAGTCCGCCACCGCCGCCGCCAGATCTGCGGGCATCGCGGCGGGCTTGATCCTCCGCCGCCCGGAGCGCGCCAGGTACAGCTCGCCCTGCATCTCGATGTCCCGCGACGGCGTCTGGTTCGGGTTCTCCTGCCGGACCCGCTCGAACACGTAGTCGTACAGCTCGTTCAACGAGATCAGGCCGTCCTCGTCCCGGTCGGCCTCACCCGTCGACAACCCCCGCACCAGCGCCGAGGTGAACACCGACGGCTCCGGGGCGTGGTCCTCGGCGAGGTGGTCACCCTCGAAGGCGTACTCCATCGCGCTCGACGCCGTGATCACCGCCCGGCCCCGGCCACCGGACAGCGTGGACAGGACGTCCACGTCACCGGCCGCCCGCACCGCCACACCCTCGCCGAACGCCCCGCCGTAGCAGCAGTCCAGCAGCAGCACGATGCTGCGCGACCGGCTCTGCCGCATGCATCGCCGCACGAAGTCCGCGGGCACCGCCGTCGAGCCGAGGCGGTTCGGCCGGGTGTTGCGCGCGGCGAAGAACAACTCGCCCGACTCGCTCTTCACCCCGTGGCACGAGAAGTGCAGCAGCAGCACGTCGTCCGGCTCGCCTTCGAGGAACAGGTCCTCCACCCGTTCCTGCACGACGCTCGCCGTCTCGTCGCGCACCACCTGCACCGAGAACTCGCTGACCCGGCGATCACCCAGCACCTCGGCCAGCGCCTCGGCGTCGGCCGCCGGGGAGCGCAGACGGCTCAACCCCTCGTGGTCGTAGGTGGAGTTGGCGATGATCAGCGCCAGCCGCCTGCTCATCAGGTGTGCCTGCCGACGAACAGCGCGACCAGCCTGTCCTGGTCCTCACTCGACGCGTCGGCCAGTTCCAGGACGTCGCCGTCGATCTCCACCCGCACCGCGCGCTGCACCGGAGTGCCCCGCTGCAGCCAGCTCCGGATCGCGGTCACGATGGTCTGCAGCGCCGTCGTGGACTGCCCGAGCGTCACCAGCAGACCGCCCACCGTCGCCACGTCCAGCGCGCGGGAACCCTCCGGCGGCGGACCGGCACGGAGCGCGGTCACCGCGCGGACGTCCAGTTGCAGCAGATCCTGACGCAGGTAACCCGTCACCTGGTCGAGGCGCTCGGCGTCCGCCCCGTGCTCGGCGAGGTGCACTCGAAGGTTCATGGCGCCTCCTCACCTCGATTTCGCCCGGCGAGGCGCCGCCGTTAGCAGGCAACTCCTCAATTGTGACTCCACCACGACACCCAGTGCCTCAGTACCTCGTTCCCGAGGCGAACATCGGCAGCATCGCCGAGGGGCGGCCGTCCACGGTGGCGCCGGCGAACTGCAGGTGAGGAGCCAGTTCGCGGTTGTTCTCGGCCGGGAAGTTCAGGTGGGGCGCGGACACCTCGTCGAGCCTGGCCCGTTGAGCGTCGGTGAGGGTCACGGAGAGCGCGCCGAGGTTCATCTCGAACTGGTCGTAGCGGCGCGCGCCGATCACGATCGAGCTGACGCCGGGCCGTTCGCGCAGCCACGCCAGCGCGACCTGGGACGCGGGCACGCCGATCTCCCCGGCGACGGCGTTGACGGCGTCGATCACCACGAACTCGGCCGTTGAAGGCACCCGGCCGCGACCGGAGACCGGGGCGCCGCCCGAGGTGTACTTGCCGGACAGGAAACCGCCCCGCAACGGCGACCACGGCAGCACGCCCATGCCCATCGCCTGCGCCATCGGGATGAGCTCGCCTTCCGGGGTGCGTTCGAGCAGCGAGTGCTCCAGCTGCAGCGCGATGATCGGCGACCAGCCGTGCCACTGGGCGAGCGTGGCGGCGTGCGCGGTCGCCCACGCCGGAACGTCGGAGAACCCGACGTAGCGGACCTTGCCCGCGCGGACCAGGTCGTCCAGGGCTCGCATGGTCTCCTCGACCGGGGTGGCCGGGTCGAAGTTGTGCAGCCAGTAGAGGTCGATGTAGTCGGTCTGCAAGCGACGCAACGAGTCTTCGAGCTGGTGCACCATCGCCTTGCGGCCGGAGCCACCGCCGTTCGGGTCGCCCGCGTGGAGGTTGCCGAAGAACTTCGTGGCGACCACCAGGCGGTCGCGCACCTTCGAACCGGCCAGGAAGTCACCGATGATCTTCTCGGAGTGGCCGTTGGTGTACAGGTTGGCGGTGTCGATAGAGTTGCCACCTTGGTCCACATAGGACGCCAGGATCTTCACGGACTCCTCGGGCGTGCTGCCCCAGCCGTGGTCCTCGCCGAAGGTCATGGTGCCGAGCGTGAACGGGCTGACGCGCAGGCCTGAGCGGCCGAGGGTGATGTAGGAATCAAGCGACATGCCTCAATTCAAGGCCCGCCAAAGGCGTTCTCCTAGGCAGATGGGCGCGATCCGTTGCACGATCCGCTCAACTTCGCTCAGATCGCCGCACGACCGTGCCAGACTGGCCGCGTGACGCACCTGGAGGAGCTCCGCCGCGGGATCGTCCGGCACGCCGGGCCCCACGGGCGTCCACTGTGGAACGAAGGCGTGCTGGTGTTCGCGGGCGACCGGGTCACCGAGCCGATGGGCACGCTCACCGAACCGGTGCTGACGCTCGTGGCGCAGGGCTCGAAGCGCACCATGCTCGGCGACCACGTCTTCGACCACGGGCCCGGCCAGGTCGCGGTGGTGACGGTCGACCTGCCGCTGACCGGGCACATCACCGAGGCCAGCCCCGCCAAGCCGTTCCTCGCGCTCGGCCTCAAGCTGGAACCGGCCACGATCGCCCAGTTGCTGGTGGAAGGCGGACCGGCGCCGATCAAGCCGCACGACGGCCCCGGCATGGCGCTCTCCACCGCCGACGACAAGCTGCTCGACGCCCTCGTCCGGTTGCTCGGACTGCTCGACGAGCCGCGCGACCTGCGGGTGCTGGGGCCGTCCGTGCGTCGCGAGATCCACTGGCGGCTGCTCAACAGCCCACAGGCGGCGTTGATGCGGCAGGCGGGCACGGCCGACAGCCGCCTGGCCCTGGTCGCGGCGGCCATCGCGTGGATCAAGCAACGGTTCGACCAGGTGATCCGCATCGACGACCTGGCAGCGGACATCGGCACGAGCGTGTCGACGCTCAACCGGCACTTCCGCACCGTCACGGCGATGAGCCCGCTGCAGTACCAGAAGCAGATCCGCCTGCAACGAGCCCGCGCCGCACTCGTGACCGCTCCGCACGACGTCGCCTCGGTCGGTCACGCCGTCGGGTACGACAACCCGTCGCAGTTCAGCCGCGAGTACCGGCGCATGTTCGGCGCGCCGCCCGGACAGGACGCGCTCCGGCTGCAGAGCGCGTCCATCGTCCAGGAGTGATCAAGCTTTGACCAACGGCCCGGCGGCGATCGGCACGACGGACGTCAGCTGCGACACCGCGAGGTCCTGGTGGTCGGACGACACCACCACCTCCGCGAGGAGCTGGTCTCGCGCGAGAAACGCGTGACAGGACCACCAAGGACTGTCGGGTTCGTAGCTCTTCTGGCAGTACGCGTACAGGTCGGCGACGCCCTCCGGCTTGACGATCGGGAGGTTCGCCAGCAGAAAACCGAGCGGGAGCTGCTGCGTGCACCTGTCCGCCTGCCGCCGCACCTCCCCCACCAGCACCTCCCCGTCAAGCACCGACATGGCGTGGACGCGTTCGTACAGTGGAACGCCGCCGACCCAGCCCCGGCTGCGTGCGATCGACGTGCCGCGGTCGACGAACAGGGGCTTGGTGCTGTTGCAGACGTTGGCGACGGTTTCGCCTTCCTCGCCCTGGTCGCTGTCGGCCGCGGGCGTGTCGCGCTCAAACCGGCCACCGAGGGCGTCGAACGCTTCGCGCGGCGCCAGAGCCGCCTTGGCGCGCTGGTCCAGTTCGGCCAGCGAAGGCGGCACGACCGTGGGGGTGGGAGGCGTGCTGCACCCCGCCACCACCACGGCCACCACGGCGGCACAGATCCTGATGCTCAACGAGTTCCCCCAGTACGTGAACCTGAGGGCATTGAACCAGGTCAGCCGCGAACCGCGTAGGAGTGCGCGCCCGTGCCCGCGAGCTTGCCCCCGTCGACGATCAGGTACTCGTCGCGGATCGGTGTCCCGGCGAAGAACGACTCCAGGATCTCCCGCGTACCGGCCGCGTAACGGGCCTGCGCAGACAACGAGCTGCCCGAGATGTGCGGGGTCATGCCGTGATGAGGCATCGTGCGCCACGGGTGGTCCGACGGCGCGGGCTGCGGGAACCAGACGTCGCCCGCATATCCGGCCAGACGGCCGCTCTGCAACGCCCGTACCACCGCGTCCCGGTCGGCGATACGAGCCCGCGCCGTGTTGATCAGGTACGCGCCGCGCTTCATCGTCGCGATCAGTTCGTCGTCGAACAGGCCCTCGGTCTCGGGGTGCAGCGGCGCGTTGATCGTCACGACGTCGCAGTGCGGCACCATGTCCGCGGCCGACGCGTGGAACGTCAGTCCGTACTGCTCCTCGATCTCCGACGGCAGGCGGTGCCGGTCGGTGTAGTGCAGGTGCATGTCGAACGGCGCCAGGCGCTTCAGCACGGCCAGACCGATGCGGCCGGCCGCGACGGTACCGACGTGCATGCCCTCGACGTCGTACGAGCGGGCCACGCAGTCGGCGATGTTCCAGTCGCCGTTCAGCACGGTCTGGTGCGAGGGGACGAAGTTGCGCACCAGGTTCAGGATCGACATCACCACGTGCTCGGCAACGCTGATGCTGTTGCAGTAGGTCACCTCGGCGACCGTGACGCCGTGCGCGATCGCCGCGTCCAAATCCACGTGGTCAGAGCCGATGCCCGCGGTGAGAGCCAGCTTCAGCTTGGGAGCACGCGCGATCCGCTCGGCGGTCAGGTAGGCCGGCCAGAACGGCTGGGAGATCACCACGTCGGCGTCGGCCAGCTCGCGGTCGAAGACAGAACCAGCGGAGTCCTTGTCCGAGGTGACGACCAGCTCGTGGCCCTGGGACTCCAGGAACGACCGCAGGCCCAGCTCACCGGACACGCTGCCCAGCAGATGGCCTGGTGTGAAGTCCACAGAGGACGGAGTCGGCAGCGTCTGGCCGCCGGGGTAGCCGCTCAGCAGAGGAAGATCGTCACGGGCGTACGAAGCCGGGTAGCCGGTCACCGGGTCGTCGTAGAGAACGCACAGAATCTTCATGCCGGAAGCATCGAACGCGCGGACCCTCGACGTCCAAGCGAAAGTTCCTATCCGGTCATAGCTCTCGTCTATCAAGATGCTTGTGCAGCAAGCGATCCAGCTCGCCCCGCACGTCAAGGCCCCGCGTCAACCCCATCATCGCCCGCGCCAGCATCGACACCTGCTCCCCCGCGACCAACCCGATCTGCGGCACCCGCTGCGGATCCTCGATCCGCACCACCCGCATGCCCTCGGGCGTCCCGAACATCTGCAACCACGCGTGCGCGATGACCGAAGACCACTTCCGCGTGGCCACGTGCGCGTACAGGGTCGCCACGGTGTCCGCCTCGATCACCGGCACCGGCTGCACCCCCGCATCGGCGAAGATCCCGTCCAGGATCCGCCGGTTCCGCATCTTCGAGGTGAGCAAGCACAACGGCAACGCGGCCACGTCAGCCCACCGAGCCACCGGACGGGAAGCGATCTCCTCGTCAGCGGGCGTCAGCAGCACGTAGCGTTCCTCGTACAACGGCATGGCCCGCGCCGAGCTGTCCACATAGGTCATCGCGATGTCGAGCTCGAACTCGTCCAGCCGCCGCACGATCTCCCGCGACGACAACGACTCCAACGTGATCCGCACATGTGGATACCGCTCGCAGAACGGCGTGGTCAGCAACGGTGCCGCCGGCAACGCGGTGGGAATCGCACCGAACCGCAGGACACCCGAGAGCGACTCGCGCATGCGCGACAGGTCCTGCTGCAGAGCATCGCGGTCCGCGAGCATGCGATGCGCCCACAGCAGGACCCGTTCCCCCTCCGGCGTCAGCGACTCGAACCGGCGGCCCCGGGACACGATCGGCACCCCGAGCTCGCGTTCGAGCTTGCTGATCGCCGCCGACAACGACGGCTGGGACACGTGACAGGCCTCCGCGGCACGCGCGAAGTGGCGTTCACGGGCGAGGGCGACCAGGTATTCCAGCTGTCGCAGCAGCAACTCAGGACACCAGCGACGTGCGCGACAGCAGGTCGATCGCCGCGTACACGTGCCGCAACGTCGGCGCGGGCACACGGGTCAGCGACGCGATCTCCACCACCGCGCCGATGATCGCGTCGATCTCCAGCCGCTTGCCGGCCTCCAGGTCCTGCAGCATCGACGTCTTGTGGTGCCCGACCCGCCGGGCGCCGTCGATGCGCTTGTCGATCGAGATCCGCGGGTCGCAGCCCGCGGCACGAGCGATGGTCAGCGTCTCGGCCATCATCTGCGCCACGAGATCGCGGCTGTCCGAGTGGTCGCAGATCTCCACCATCGTCGCGCGGGTCAAGGCGCTCAACGGGTTGAACGCCACGTTGCCCATCAGCTTGATCCAGATGTCCTCGCGGACGTCCTTCTCCACCGGGCACTTCAGCCCACCCGCGATCATCGCCTCGCTCAGCGCCACACAGCGCGGCGAGATCGACCGGTCCGGCTCCCCGATCGAGAACCGCGTGCCCTCCAGGTGGCGGATCACGCCGGGCGACTCGATCTCGGTCGAGCAGTAGACGACACACCCGATCGCGCGCTCCATCGGCAGCACGGCGGACACCGCGCCGCCGGGGTCGACGGCCTCGATCCGCTGTCCCTCCAGAGGATGCCCGGTCATGCCGTGGAAGTACCACCACGGAATCCCGTTCTGAGCAGCGATGACAGCCGTGCCGGGCCCCATCAGGGGCGCCAGCAGATCGCCTGACGACGCGTACGAGTACGCCTTCAGACCGAGGAAGACGTAGTCGACCTCACCCACTTCCTCCGGCGAGGAAGTCGCATTCGGATGCGCGGTGAAGTCACCACGAGGACTCAGCACCCGTACGCCGTGCTCCTGCATGGCCGCGAGATGGGGCCCACGCGCGATCAGGTGGACTTCCACGCCCGCACGATGCAACGCCGCACCGACGTAGGCACCGATCGCTCCGGCTCCGAGAACAGCGATCTTCATGTCACGCCCCGCCCTGCTTGGTCACCACGGTTGGATTGCATACAGTATACGGACAACATGACCAAAGCTCTAGAAGTGCTTTTTGCATACCAAAAGCTGTATTCTGTCTGACATGACCTCTTTGCCCAGTGGCCGCCGGGCCGCCAAGTCCAGCGGCCCCCTCAGCGCCGCGGCGAGCCGCCGGGTCGAACGACCGGCACCGCTGCGCCAGGCCGTCTACGACGCACTGCTCGAGCTCATCGTCAACCGCACCCTCGCCCCCGGCCAGCACCTGGTCGAGGCCGAGCTCGCCGAGTACCTGGGCGTGAGCCGCCAGCCGGTGCGCGAAGCGTTGCAGAGACTCCAGACCGACGGCTGGGTCGACCTGCGCCCCGCCCAGGGCGCCTTCGTGCACACCCCGACCGAGGAGGAGGCCGACCAGCTGCTCGCCGTGCGCAGCGTGCTGGAGACCTACTCCGCCAAGCTCGCCGCCGAACACGCCACCCCGGTCGACGTGAAGCAGCTCAAGAAGCTGCAGAAGGCCGGCGAGGACGCACTGGTCGCCGCCGACGTGGAACGCCTGGTCGAGGCGAACGCCAACCTGCACGCGGCCGTCGCGGCGATCGGCCGCAACAAGGTCCTGTCCGAGATGATCGGGCTCGTCGACCGCCGGGTGCGGTGGTACTACACGCCGATCGCCCGTCCGCGCAGCCGCGACTCGTGGAACGAACACGCTGAGCTGATCGCCGCCATCTCCGACGGTGACGCAGAGCGAGCAGGCGAGGTCATGCACCGTCATGCGGAGCAGACCCGGCAGACCTACCACGACCGGAAGACGACCGAGAGTAACTGAGTCATTACGCTCAGATCACCCGAAATCGGTCATTTGGTGCCACACGGGTGATCCGCGACACGATGGCGACGGATTGCATACAAAACGCAGTATGCTGAATGGCAGCAGGGCTGGGATCAACGAGGACCCCCAACTGGTTTCCCAGCGGGTATCCCGTGGAGGACAACCCGGCCGCAACCCTGCTCCTCCCGTGCGGCAGTGCCTGATGGGCTTCTGCGCGCCTCGGGAGAGACCATCGACAGGGAAGGAAAGACGATGTCCCGCTTGAAGAACTTCGCGCGTTCGCTGACCGAGCCGCGCGCCGGCTTCTCCGCCGACGGCCGCGCGCTCGGCCTCGGACTGGCCACCGCGCTGAACGAGCAGCGCAAGGACGCCGAGGCCGTAGCGGCCGTGGCCCAGACGCTGCGCCCGGATTTCCAGGGCAACGACGCCGAAGGCCACACGATTCACGGCTGAGCACCCTCAACTCGTTGGGAGCGCTGAGCTTCAGCCTCCTCCACGGCGGCACGGGCGGCCCGCCGGGAGGTGCGCAGACTCCACACCGTGGTGACCGCGAGAGTCACCACGATCACGCCGAGAGAAGCCACGATCGGAATCTCCGGCGCCCAGGGAACACCGTGGTGGTGCATCGCCTCGAGGATCAGTTTGAGCCCGATGAACGCGAGCACCACCGCAAGGCCCTTGCTGAGATGCACCAGGCGATCCAGCAGACCGCCGACCAGGAAGAAGAGCTGGCGCAGGCCCATCAACGCGAACGCGTTGGCGGTCAGCACCAGGTACGGCTCCTTGGTGAGCCCGAAGATCGCCGGGATGGAGTCCACCGCGAACAGCAGGTCCGTGGTGCCGACCGCCACCATGACGATCAGCAGCGGACTCGCGCGGGGAAACACCTTGCGCACCGCGCGCAACGCGGCGTTCTCGGAGAACTCGGCTTCCTCACTCTCGTTGTGCGCCACCAGCTTCCACGCGGTGTAGATGAGGAACGCACCGAAGACGTAGAAGAGCCAGTCGAACCGGGAGATCGCCTCGGCACCGACCGCGATGAAGATCGCGCGCAGCACCAGCGCCAGCAGGATGCCGACGATCAGCACCTTCTGCCGTTGCTCCCGCGGCACCGCGAACCGGGCCATGATCAGCACGAACACGAAAAGGTTGTCGACGCTGAGGGAGTACTCGGTGATCCAGCCGGCGAAGAACTCGCCGCCGTGCCGTCCTCCGGCGAACAGCGTCACGCCGAGTCCGAAGAGGACGGCCAGGCCGACGTAGCACACGACCCAGCAGACCGACTCGCGGAACGACGGTTCGTGGGGCTTGCGCACCACGAGGTAGAAGTCGAACGCGATCACCAGGGCGAGTCCGCCCAAGGTCGCGATCCACACCCAGACAGGAAGATCAAGCATCGCGAGCTCCTTCGGCGGAGGGTCAACGGGCAGCGGCAGCACGCAGTCGCATCGAGATGCGTTCGTGCAGCCACAGGAATCCGATGGCCCAGCCGAAGCTCACGATCCCTTGGTAGGCGAGGAAACCGGCCAGGTCCGAGGGCAGTCGAACCTGGCCGGTGAGCACCAGACTCACCGCGACCTCATGCACCAACCGCGCCAGTGGGAACCCGAGGAGCCAGTACAGCGCCACGGGAGCGAACCGTCCCGCCGGGAGCTTGCCCGCCGCGACGAGCAGGCCGAACCCGCCACCGAGCGCGCCCAGCGGCAGTCCTAAAGCGACCATCGTGACGAGTGCCCACCCGAGCGGCTGGCCGACGAGCGCGGCCAGCCCTCCCGCGATGAGCCCGGCGGCGAGCCCGACGAAAGCACCGGGCACAGCCTGCATCACAAAGCCTTCGCGGATCTGCATTCGTCAGCCCACCACAACGCCGAATTTGATGAGACTGAAGAACAGCATGCCCAGGTAGAACAGCGCGCCGAAGCCGATGATGATGTTCGTGATCAGCTTGGGGCGGATGGGTTTGGGCAGCATCCGGTTGTTCACCAGCAGGAGCACCACGCAGTAGGCGCCCATGGCGAACGTCGACAGGAACGCGAGCACGTCGAGGATCGCGCCCGGCCCGTCGGCAGGTCCGAACAGCAGGATCAGGATGCCGAACGTGATGACACCCCACAGGAACCCCGCGTAGAGGTGGGACATGCGGAACCTCTTCGCGCCGGGCACGAAGTGGTAGGTCATGTCCGCCTGGCCGCGGGAGAACGAGTCGAACAGACCCAGCGTCGCGTTGAGGCCGATCAACGCGATGAACCCGAGGAACACCGCACCCAGTACCGGTCCGCCTGCTGACGCGAAGGCGTCCGACATGGCGTTGAGCGCCGCCTCGCGTTCACCGGACTCGATGAGCGCCTTCACGTCCGGGCTCGTGCGACTGGCCGACTGCGCGAGAACCGTGAAAGAAACCGTGACGAGCATCGTGATGCCCCAGAACAACAGCAGGGCGTCGAACGTCACCCAGCGCCGCCAGCCCTTCCACTTGGCCATCTCCGACTTGTCCTCGGTGTCGAACATGAACCCCCGGCTGGGCATCTGCTCTTCTTCACCCGCGTGCCGCAACCCGCGCAGCTTCGGGATGTGCGCGCCCATGCCGGCGCCGCTGTCGCGCAGGTGCAGCGTGTACCACATCTGCTGCATGCCGGACGGGCCGGCGAACGCGATCGAGCCGACGATGATCGGGAACCACTCCGGCGACAGGGCCTGCGCCGGGAAGTACCCGAACTGGAACATGCCGCTGATCGTGCTGGTCAGGTCGCCCCACGTGCCGACCATCGCCGCCACCACCGCGGTGCTGACGACGAGCAGTCCGATGAGGATGGACAGCAGGTTCTCGAGCAGGTTGTAGATGACCTTGGCCAGGCTGAACAGGATCCCGACCAGGATCAGGCCGACACACGCCGACACCGTCCACGGTATGCCGGTGATCTTTTCCAGGGCCGCCGCCCCGGCGGAGAGATGGCCCGGCCAGATGTAGACGAGTATCGCGACTGCGAAGAAGAACCACATGATCGGTTTGAACACGCGTGCGGCGCCGAAGAAGATGCTCTCCCCCGTCGCCATCGCGTACCTCGCCATCTCGAGCATGACGACCGCCTGCAGCGTCACGCCGATCAGGAAGAGCCACCTGATGTCCGGCCCGAAGACCAGCACCAGGCGCGGCCACATGTAGGACTCGCCCATACCCACGCCAAGGGCCACCAGGAACACCGTGGGACCGAGCAGGTGGATCGACGGTGGTGCGTCGGGCAACTTCCTGATGGGCATCGCTTCCAGCCTGCCCGCGGGCCACACCCGTTCCTTCTCAGGCGGTGGGCTCACGTCCGTGCGGGCGACCAGATTTGGATCATCCACGGTTAACGACCTCCAGAGGACCGGCTGTCTGCGTTGACCTCTCTGGCGGGTTCGCGACCGTGGGCGTGTCACGGTCGCGGACGGGCCATCTCTCCCTTGCTACACAGGAACCCCGTTGCTACCCAAGCAGACCAGCGGCTCGTGCCCACCGGTATTTGGCGCCCAGTACCGCGACAGGCTTCTCCGTTGTGTACGGATACGCAACTACTCCGTTCCGATACAGGTACTCGCTGGCTTCCTCGACCTCGACGTCACCCGCGAGCGACGCGACGACAGGCTTGTGGATGCCATTCGCCCGGTACTCCTCCACGACGTCGACCACGAGCTTCGCGAACACCATCGGTGGCGTGACGATGGTGTGCCAGTAGCCCAGGATCAGCGAGTGGATGCGCTCGTCGGCAAGGCCGAGCGCGATCGTGTTCCGGTACGTCGAGGGCGGTTCCCCGCCGGTGATGTCGACCGGGTTGCCGGCCGCGCCGAACGGCGGGATGAACTTCCGGAACGCCGCGTCCAGATCGTCCGGAATGGTCATCAGCGACAACCCGTTGTCCACACAGGCGTCCGAGAGCAGCACGCCCGAGCCACCCGCGCCCGTGATGATGACGACGTTCTCGCCCTTCGGCGTGGCCAGCAGCGGAATGCCGCGCGCGTACTCCAGCAGGTCGTTCAGGCCGGGGGCGCGGATCACGCCGCTCTGCTTGAGGATGTCGTCGTAGACCCGGTCGTTGCCCGCGAGTGCGCCGGTGTGCGAGCTCGCGGCCTTCGCACCCTGGTCGGTGCGGCCGGCCTTCAGCACGACGACCGGTTTCTTTTCCGAGACTCGTTTCGCCGTTTCCGCGAAGGAACGACCGTCCTTCAGGTCTTCCAGGTGCATCGCGACGAGCTGGGTGTTCGGGTCCTGCTCGAAGAACGTCAGCAGGTCGTCCTCGTCGATGTCGGCCTTGTTGCCCACGCCGACGATCGCGCTGACGCCCATGCCCGCGGAACGGCTGAATCCGAGGATCGCCATGCCGATTCCGCCACTCTGCGACGACAGGGCAACTCCACCCTTGACGTCGTACGGCGTGCAGAACGTCGCTGAAAGATTCTCCGGCGTGTAGTAGTAGCCGTAGATGTTCGGGCCGAGAATGCGCACGCCGTGCTTGCGCGCGATCTCCACGATCTCGTTCTGCAGCTCGATGTTGCCCGTCTCACCGAAGCCGGACGGGATCATGATCGCGCCGGCGACGCCCTTCTTGCCGACCTCCTCCAGCGCGGCCGGCACGAACTTGGCCGGGATCGCGAACACCGCGACGTCGACGTCTCCCGGCACGTCGGCGATGCTCGCGAACGCCTTGCGGTCTCCGATCTCGTCGGCCTTGGGGTTGATCGGGTAGATCTCGCCCTGGTACCCGCCATTGACGAGGTTCCTCATCACCGAGTTGCCGATCTTGCCCTCTTCGTTCGAGGCACCGATCACGGCGACGGCGGCGGGCTTCATGATGCGGTTCATCGAGGCGAGGATCTCGTCCTGGGTGAACCGGTGCGGCTCCTTGGCGGCGTTCTCGTCCACCAGGATCCGCACGTCGACGGCGGTGGCTCCGGAAGGCGTTGCCAGCACGGGGTTGAGATCGACCTCCGCCAGCTGCGGGAAGTCCGTGACCAGATCCGACACCCGGTGGATCAGATCGGCGAGCTTGTGCGCGTCGACTCCTTGCGCGCCACGGACTCCGCGCAGGATCTCCGCCGCCGCGATGCCGTTGACCATCGACAGCGCCTCGGAGTTGCTGGTGGGCGCCAGCCGGAACGTGACGTCCTTGAGCACCTCCACCAGGATGCCGCCGAGACCGAACGCGACGATCTTGCCGAACGTCTCGTCGGTGGTGGCGCCCACGATGACCTCGTGGACCTCGTTCCCGGTCGGCAGCTGCTGCTGGACCTGGACGCCGGTGATGTCCGCGTCCGCTTTGTAGTTGCGGGCGTTGTGGATGATCGTGCGGTAGCCCTCGGCGACCTCGGCCGCGTTCTTCAGGCCGACGAGGACGCCGCCGGCCTCGGTCTTGTGCAGGATGTCCGGTGAGACGATCTTCAGCACGACCGGGTAGCCGATCTCCTCGGCGAACGCGACCGCGCCCTCCGACGACTTCGCCAGCGCCTCGGCCGGGGTCGCGATCCCGTAGGCGTCGCAGACCCGCTTGCCCTCCGGTGCGGTCAGTGACGACCGTCCCTCCGCCCGCACCTTCGCGAGTACGTTCTCGACCGCGGCGCGGTCGTAGCCGTTGTCCGGCATGAGTTTTCGTCTCCCTGTGAGGACTAGATGACGCCGGCGGTGCGCAGTTCGGCCAGTCGTTCGGTGCTGTAGCCCAGAGCGCCGAGCACTTCGTCGTTGTGCTCACCGAGCAGCGGCGGACGCTGCACCGGCACTTCCGAGTCGGAGAGCTTGAGCGGGTTGCCGACGGTCTTGAACGTGCCGCGCTCGGGGTGCTCGACCTCGACGACGGTGCCGAGATCAGCGAGCGTCTCGTCCTCGATGATCTCCTTTGTGGACAGAATGGGTCCGCACGGGATGTTGTGGGCGTTGAGCTTGTCCATCACCTCCCACTTGGTGTGCTTCTCCGTCCACTCCTCGATCAGCGCGAACGCCTTGTCCAGCTTGGACAGCCGCACCTCGGGCGTCGACCAGGCCGGGTCCTCGGCGAGCTCGGGCCTGCCGATCAGCTCGGTGAGCGGCGCCCACCCGACCGGCTGGATGATCACGTAGATGTAGTCGTTGGGGCCGCCGGGGGCACAGCGCACCGCCCAGCCGGGCTGGCCACCACCGGATGCGTTGCCGGAGCGGGGCACCTCGTCCCCGAACTGCTCGTTCGGGTACTCCCCCAGCGGCCCGTGGGCGAGCCGCTGCTGATCACGCAGCTTCACCCGGCACAAGTTGAGCACCGCGTCCTGCATCGCCACCTGGACGCGTTGCCCACGGCCTGTGTTCGTGCGTTGGTACAACGCGGCGAGAATGCCCGCCACGAGGTGGATGCCGGTGCCCGAGTCGCCGATCTGCGCGCCGGTGGCGAGCGGAGGGCCTTCCTCGAACCCGGTCGTGCTCATCGAGCCGCCCATGGCCTGCGCGATCACCTCGTACGCCTTGAAGTCGGCGTAGCGGCCGGGCCCGAAGCCCTTGATGGAGGCGTAGATCAGCTCGGGGTTGAGCTCCTGCAGCTTCTCCCAGGGGTAGCCGAAGCGTTCCACGACACCGGGTCCGAAGTTCTCGACCAGGATGTCGACGTCCGCGATGAGCTTCTGGAAGACCTCCTTGCCGTCGGGAGCCTTCATGTTGAGCGTGATGCTCCGCTTGTTGCAGTTGAGCATCGTGAAGTACAGAGAGTCCACATTGGGCAGATCACGCAGCTGGCCGCGGGTGATGTCACCACGTCCCGGCGTCTCCAGCTTGATGACGTCCGCGCCCAGCCAGGCGAGCAGCTGGGTCGACGACGGTCCGGACTGCACGTGCGTCATGTCGAGGACTTTGACGCCCTCCAGTGCCTTGGCCATGTCATCTCACCTACTTGTACATCGTCTGGTTCATGGTTCCGGGCGCGTACACATCGGGGTCGATCCACACGTTGATCAGAGAGGGCTTGCCGGACTCGCGGGCGCGCTGCAGTGCGGGACCGATGTCCTTGGGGTCGCGCACTTCCTCGCCGTAGCCGCCGAGCATCTTGGCGAACTGGTCGTACTTCACGTCTCCCAACGTGTTTCCGACGCGCTCGCGCTCCAGCCCGTACTTCGCGGCCTGGCCGTAGCGGATCTGGTTCATCGACGAGTTGTTGCCGACGATGCCGACGAACGGCAGGTTGTAGCGGACGAGCGTCTCGAAGTCCCAGCCGGTGAGGCTGAACGCACCGTCCCCGAACAGGGCCACGACCTCCTTGTCCGGCCTCGCCAACTTCGCGGCGAGCACGAACGGGATGCCGACGCCGAGCGTCCCGAGTGGACCGGGGTCCATCCAGTGACCGGGCGACTTCGGCTGCACTACCTGGCCGGAGAACGTGACCACGTCGCCGCCGTCACCGATGTAGATGGAGTCCTCGGTGAGGAAGTCGTTGATCTCGCTGACGAGGCGGTACGGGTGGATCGGCATGTCGTCGGAGCGCAGGTGCTCCGCACGCTTGCGCCGGGACTGCTCCTCGACCGCCTGCAGCTCCTCCAGCCACACCTTGCGGCCCATCGCGCCGTTGTCCTCACGACCGGATGCGGCCTGCGTGACGCTGGAGAGCACGAGGTCCGCGTCGCCGACGATGCCGAGGTCGACGTCGCGGTTCTTGCCGACCGTGCGGTAGTCGAGGTCGATCTGCACGACGGTCGCGTTCTGCGAAAGCCTGCGTCCGTAACCCATCCGGAAGTCGAACGGGGTGCCGACGATGACGATCACGTCGGCGTTGTCGAAGGCGTAGCGGCGCGACAGCTGGAAGTGGTGCGGGTCGCCAGGAGGCAGGGTGCCGCGACCCGCGCCGTTCATGTAGGCGGGGATGTTCAGCGTGCGCACGAGCTCGATGGCCGAGTCCGTGGCCCGCGTCGTCCACACCTGGCTGCCCAGCAGGATCGCGGGCTTGCGGGCGTGCACCAACAGATCCGCGAGCTTCTCGATGTCCCTGGGGTCACCGGCGCTGCGCGTGGAGGCGCGGTAGTGGCCTGCCTGCGGGATGCGGGCCGTGCTCAGGGGGACCTTCGCGTCGAGGACGTCGCGCGGGATCTCCAGGAACGAGGGGCCGGGCGCGCCGGCGTTGGCCTCGCGGAACGCCATCGACACCATGTCCGCGATGCGCGCGGTGTGCGGGACGTTCGCGGCGAACTTGGTGATCGGCGTCATCATGTCGACGTGCGGGAGGTCCTGCAGTGAGCCCATCTTGTGCTGGCTCAGCGCACCCTGGCCGCCGATCAGCAGCATCGGGCTCTCCGCGCGAAAGGCGTTGGCTACACCCGTGACCGCGTCGGTGGTGCCCGGACCCGCCGTGACAACGGCGCAACCGGGCTTGCCGGTGATGCGTGCGTAGCCGTCTGCGGCGTGCGCGGCTACCTGCTCGTGACGGACGTCGATGACGGCGATGCCCTCGTCCACGCAGCCGTCGTAGATGTCGATGATGTGCCCGCCGCACAGCGTGAAGATGGTGTCGACGCCCTCTGCCTTGAGCGCTTTGGCGACCAGGTGACCCCCAGAGATGGTCTCGGTAGTCGACTCCGGCTCCGCGGAACTCGTCATCGGCGATCAGCCCCTTAGCGCTCGACTGTAGATTGCATACCGTATGAGGTAGGCATATCGTTACTCCGCTACCAACCGGATGTCCATAGATGGCCGCAAGTTTTCGGCGAGAGGACGCAGACGGTGGATCTTTTCGAACATGAGGCGCGGGACGTCTTCGAGCGTCACGGAGTGCCCGTTCCGCGTGGTCTCGTGGCGGACACTCCTGAGTCCGCGCGCGAGGCGGCCGCTTCCATCGGTGGAACCGTGGTCGTGAAGGCACAGGTGAAGACCGGCGGGCGCGGCAAGGCGGGCGGCATCAAGCTCGCTTCGTCGCCCGACGAAGCTTTTGCCGCGGCAGCGGCCATTCTGGGGATGGACATCAAGGGCCACACCGTGCACAAGGTGCTGGTGACCGAGGCGAGCGAGATCGCCGAGGAGTACTACATCTCGTTCCTGCTCGACCGTGCCAACAGGACGTTCATCGCGATGGCGTCGGCGACCGGTGGCATGGAGATCGAGGAGATGGCGGACTCGATCACTCGAATGCCAGCTTCGGCTTTCGACGCATCTGCGGTGTTTTCACCATCAGTCGCCGCCGAGGTGAATGCCGTCGCTTCCGCTTTGTGGAAGGTCTTCGTTTCCGAAGACGCGACTTTGGTGGAAGTGAACCCGTTGGCGCTCACCAAATCCGGCGAGATCGTCGCGCTGGACGGCAAGGTGACCCTGGACGACAACGCGTCGTTCCGGCACTCTCGGCCCGACGCGGGCGCCGAGGGCGACCCGCTGGAGGTGCGCGCGGCCGCGAAGGGCCTGAACTACGTCAGGCTCGACGGCACGGTCGGTGTCATCGGGAACGGCGCGGGCCTCGTCATGTCCACATTGGACGTAGTGGCCCTGGCCGGTGCCGCGCCCGCGAACTTCCTCGACATCGGCGGCGGCGCCTCGGCCCAGGTGATGGCCGACGGGCTCGACGTGATTCTCTCGGACCCGTCGGTGCGCAGCGTGTTCGTGAACGTGTTCGGCGGCATCACCGCGTGCGACGCGGTGGCCAACGGAATCGTGCAGGCACTCGAACTGCTCGGCGACCGCGCCGACAAGCCCTTGGTCGTGCGGCTCGACGGCAACAACGCCGAAGCAGGCCACCGCATCCTCGACGAAGCACGGCACCCGCTGATCACCGTGGCGCTCACGATGGACGAAGCGGCCGGCCGTGCCGCCGCGCTCGCCGGCGCAGGCGTTGGTGAGGAGTCCTGATGGCGATCTTCCTCGATGAGCACAGCCGCGTGGTCGTGCAGGGCATGACCGGGTCGGAGGGCTCCAAGCACACCCGGCGCATGCTCGCGGCGGGCACGCAGGTCGTGGGCGGTGTGAACGCGCGCAAGGCCGGCACGTCAGTGGGGTTCGACGACGTGTCGTTGCCGGTGTTCGGCACGGTCGCCGAAGCGATGGAGGAGACTGGCGCGAACGTCTCGGTGCTCTTCGTGCCGCCCGCGTTCACCGGTGACGCGGTGATCGAGGCGATCGACGCGGGCATCGGCCTGGCGGTGGTGATCACGGAAGGCGTCCCGGTCCACGACACGGCACGGTTCTGGGCGCATGCCCAGGGCAAGTCGACGCGGATCATCGGGCCGAACTGTCCCGGGATCATCAGTCCCGGCAAGTCGAACGCGGGCATCATCCCGGCCGACATCACCAAGCCGGGCTCGATCGGGCTGGTGTCGAAGTCGGGAACCCTGACGTACCAGCTGATGCACGAGCTGAAGGACTTCGGGTTCACCACGTGCGTGGGCATCGGCGGCGACCCGATCGTCGGCACCACGCACATCGACGCTATCGCGGCGTTCGAGGCGGACCCGGAGACGGAACTGATCGTGATGATCGGCGAGATCGGCGGCGACGCGGAGGAGCGGGCCGCGGAGTTCGTGCGGGACAACGTGTCCAAGCCCGTCGTCGGCTACGTCGCCGGCTTCACCGCGCCCGAGGGCAAGACGATGGGCCACGCGGGCGCCATCGTCTCGGGGTCCTCGGGCACGGCGGAGGCCAAGAAGCTCGCCATGGAGTCGGCCGGCATCAAGGTGGGCAGAACACCATCCGAAACCGCCGCCCTGGCCCGCGCCGTCCTGACCAGCTAGTAGCTGTTGGCGCGTCTGCAAGTACCGCCAACTCTGGAGTTGGTGGTCTTGCAGACACCGCTAGCCGACGGCCTTCGAGGCCGTCGGCAGCTTCGCCGTGCCCGACCCCTGTGCCTGCTCGCCGATGACCGTCATGGCCTGCTTCACGATCTTGAGCACCGCCTGCGCGCCCTCGACGAGCTTGATCAGGTTCTCGCCGCTCGCCAGCAGCTCACCGAGCTTGGCCGCGATCTGCGTGCCGCACTCGACCGCGATCTGCACGCACTGCGGGATGGCCACGGCGATGCTCTGCCCGAACGTCGCCGCGGCCGCCGCGATCGCCTGGGTCATGATCGGCACGATCTTGCCGACCGCCTCGGTGATCAGCCTGGTGACCTCGGCGACGACCTGCGCGACCACCTGAGCCGCCTTGATCAGCGCACTCGCGTTGGTCAGGGCGGTCTCGGCGACGGACATGACGCCGTCGACGAGCTGCTTGCCGGTCTTGGCGTAGTCGGTGGCGCTCTGGCCGGACCAGCCGTCGGTTTCGGTCTTCTGCTTGGTCTCGTAGTCCTTGGCGAGGTTCGTGGCGGCCTTGCCCGCCTTGTCGAACTCGCCCGCGCCCTGCTGGACGCCGTCCGGGTCGCCCTTGAGCTGGTTCAGCGGCTCGTCCAGGAACGAGATCATCGGCGTGAGGAAGCCGACGCCCGCGCTGTCCAAGGCCTGCAACGGTTTCCCGTTCGATCCCAGCTCGCCGATGTCGGCCTTCGGCGTGCCCGCCAGGTCCTGGGTCAGCCACTCGTCGCCCGCGATGGCACGGGTGGTGGTGCGGAGCTCGTTGAGCAGCTCGGTGATCGTGCCCGCGTCGGTTGCTGTGGTCATCGGCCGGCTCCCACGACTGCTGTGGCGTTGTCGTCGTCGGTGCGCTGGTAGAGATCAGCCGTCTCGCGCATGCCATCGCCGACCTTGTCCATCGTGGACGCGATCTGCGCGAAGGCGTCGAGCGTCTCCCCCATCGCACTGCCGAGTCCCGCGGTGAGGAACTGGGCGAACGAGCCGAGCGAGTCCTGGCCGATCTGGTCCGGCAGCCCGGTTCCGGTGGCCGACAGCTGGTCGGCGTACCCGGCGAGCGTCGCCGCGTGCTTGCGCAGCTGCTCGTGGTCGACGTGGAACGACGTCATCGCACGGCCTCCGGCAGGTGCGAGGTGATCTGGTGCAACGCGTCGCTCTCGCCGAGGTAGCCGGACATGACCTCGGCCATGCGGGCACCGGCCAGCCGTTGCGCTTCGCGGGCGGTGCTCACGATCAGCATCGCGAGCGTGTCGACGTCGAGCTTGCGCGCGGCAGGCGTCAGTGCGACGTCGCCGAGCACACCACCCGCGTTAACGCTCACAGTCACCTCCCCGCGCGGTGAGGTCGCGCTGGCTCCGACCTCGGCCAGGCTGGCGCTCGCACTGCGGGCGCTGTAGGCCACTCGTTCCAGGCGTTCCTGGTAGTCCGCCAGCCACTGTGCTGGATCCACTTCTCCCCCTCTTCTAGGCTCGCGCCACTGCGGCGAGCTCACCGATCACGCGCACCAGGTCGTTGTGCCGCATGGGATTCACGCTGACCCAGCCGTCACTGCCGACGTCGACCCTGACCCGGCCGCCTGCACTGTCCAGCCAGGACACCTCCTGCCGTTGCCCGCCTTTGACGACCCCGGCCTGGCCCTGTCCGGTGACTTCCAGGTCGAGTGCCGCGCCGGGCGGCAGGGTGATCGGCATCAGCGGGGCGGGCCGCAGTTCCGGGACCAACGCCACGAGCTCCTCGCCCACGGTCTCCGCCTCGATGTGCGCCACCCGGACCGTGCTCTCGTGCTGCGTGCACACCAGCGCGCTGTCGCCGTAGACCAGCGCGACCGCACCCGTTCCCGGCACCACGAGATCGACCACGGCCGTGTGCTCGTGCAGTGCGGTGACGAGTTCACGCGCCAGGCCTGTCGGTCCGTGGGGTTCGGCGAGTCCGCGTGCTTGAAGGCCGTGCCCCGCTTCGGCGAGCAGCTCCGCGCGTTCGCTCGCCAGCTTCCCGAACGACGGGACGCGCAACGGGAACGGCCAGCGCACCCCGGCGTGGGTGGCCAGGAGGTCCATCTCCACCAGGTCGAAGGCGATCATCGGGCCGCCTTGCGGGCCTGTTCGGCGTCGGTCTCGGTGTACCTGGTCTTGATCTCCGCCAGCATCTGCTGGAACGCACGCACCTCGCGTTCGGCGGCGCTGACCTCGCCCGCGAGTCCCGAACCTGCCGCTTTGAGCCGTTTCGACAGGTCCTGGGCGGGTGGGGCGGTGCCGAGCAACGGCCGGCGCTCGGCCAGCCTGCTCGCGGTCGCCACCAGGTCGCCGGTCAGCTCGGCGAGCCTGGTCAGGGTCTTGATCCGGTCCTGCAGCTGGTCCGGCGCGACCTCGTAGCCGTTCACTGCTCCTCCCCGATGACAGCGGGCGAGACGCGTTCGTTCACCACGAACAGGCCGTGGTCGAGCGTGGGCATCTGGTTCTCGTGCTCCTGTTCGTCGTCCTTGCGCGCGCCACCGGCTCCCGGTGCCATGCCGGAGCCCTGGGCGGCGGAGCGGGACTCGGCGACGGTCGAGCTCATCGCCATCGGCCCGATGCCGTGCCCGCTCAGCACGCCCGCGCGCATGCCCGGGCTGAGCTGGGTCTGCTGGCTGACCGGAGCGGTGGCGCCGATCACCGGTCCGCGAGTCGTCGTTCCGGCCGAGCCGCCGCCCACGAGGCGTTGCCACGGCACACCGCCTGAGCTGGGCGTTTTGACCGGAGACGGGGCCGTTGGGGCTCTGCTCGGCGCGGCGGCCTGCTGCGGGATGGTGCCCTGGGCGTTGTCGATCAGGCGGCCGCTGCCGTTGAGGCTCGACTCGTAGGTCTGCATGGCCCGGATGGCGTCGGCTTTCTGCTGGTCAGCGGACGCGGCACCGAAGTAGAAGTAGAAGCCCGAGGTCGCACCGGCCGGCATGGTGGGTGCGCTCGGCAAGGTCATCGGGGCGGGCGCGCTCGGCAGTGAGAACGGCGCGGACGGCGCCGGTGCAGTCGGCAGCGTGAAGGGCGCCGGTGCGTTCGGCAGCGAGAACGGGGCGGCCGGCGGGCCGGCGAACGCGGGCATCGTCGTCCCCGCGGGCGGTGGTGGCATCGCTGCCCGCGCCTCCGCCAGCGCATCGGCGGCGTCCTGCGCGGCCTTCTCCCCCGCCGCCGAGAACTCGCTGATCTTCTCGATCCGCTCGGCCAGCTTCGTGAGCCTCGCCGCCGCCTCTTCGGCCGCCGCGCCCTGCCAGTCGTTGAGCAGCGCGGCTCGTTGCTCCTTCAGCACGGCGGCGTGCGTGTCCAACGCCTCGCGGTGACGCGTCCACTCGTCCGCGACCGTGCTCACATCCGCGACGTCCGCGTCCTGCCACAGCATCCGGTACAGCTCTTCATGGCTGTACGCCTCCCAGTTGATCCCGTCCACGCCGAAAACGATCACAGCCGGGCCAAACGAAGGACAGGCCAGCCGACCGGCCACTTATGGCCGGTCGGTCTGATCAGCGCAAACGCGCGAAGTATTCCTGCAACCTCGCGTGCCGGAACTGGTAGACCGCACCCGCTCGCCGCAGCACACCACGCCGGTACGCGTCGTCCAGGAACTCCGGCAGCCGCCACGGCAGCCGTCCGGTGAGCGGAAGCCACACGCGGGCGAAGACGACCCACTGCCCCCAGGCGGTCAGGCTCAGCACGTACGACAGCCCACCGGCGATGCCGCCGACGAGGCCGATCACCAACGACGTCGCCGGACTCCACGAGGCCTCGAACCGCAACGCCGTCAGCCCGGCCGCCACGAGCCCGGTGGAGGCCGCGACGAACACCGCGAACACCGGCACGAACAACGCCATCAGCCCGAGCACGTGCCGCCGGTTGGCCTCGATCAGGTCGCCAGGACTTCCCGCCGAGCGCACGTCGAGCGGCGCCTCCAGCGCGGCGACCAGCCCGAACACCACTCCGGCTCCGAGCCCGAACACCAGCCCGAAGACGCCGATGTCGACCAGCACGTCCCACGTCAGCGCGGATCCCGGCACGACCAGCCAGAACGCCACCGCCCGCACCAGCCCGTACGCGCTGCCGGCCGCCCCTCCGAACGCCAGCCCGACCAGACCCCGCCACCACACCGCCGGCCCGATCCGTCCGCGCAGGCGCAACCGCGTCCGCACGGGCTCGAGCGGCGCCGCCCGGACGACCCACCAATGCGCCAGCCCGAACAACAGCCCGGTGACCACACCGATCATCACCGCGAACAACAGCCCTCGGACCGTGAGCGCCCCTAAGACGATTGCCTCGACCACGAAGTCGGCGACACCTACCGTCGTGCCGATACCGAGTCCGGTCACCACCGAAGAGGTGCCGAACCGCCACCACGCGATGTCGTGCGTGCCGAGCTTCGTCAGGTGATCAGCGAGATAGCCGAGATAGGGCTGCACACGCTCGGCATGCGACCCGTACACAGCCGGTACGAAGCTGCTGAGCAGGTGCCGTTCGATCTCGTCCGCGTCGTGGAAGCCGAGCAACTCTGACGGATCGTGATCGGGCGTATCGCTGTAGATGCGCCGCGCGAGAGCCACCATCAACGGCGTGGTGAGCACCTTCGCGAGCACACCGCCGTTGCGCATCTCGTCGAGCACAGGCGTCCACACGTTCTTTCGCGTCGTTCGCGGCAGGTAGTCCGCCAGGTCGTCGCACGTCAGGTCGTTGAGCACCACCGCAGCAGCGGACGTCAACACGTCCGTGCCCTCGACCGCGTCTCGGTACTCGTCCACACGGCTCGTGAGCAGCAACGGCAGGGTGGTGGTGTTCAACGCGTTGAGCGCCGGCCGATGCAACCCGGCCGCGATCTCGTCGAACCCGTCCAGCACCGGCAGCACCCGCTGCGCGTCGACCAGCGCCGCCGCCAACGTCCCACCGCTCGGCCCCGGCGCCCCGAGGAACGGGTGGTCGCGGATGAGCTGCTCGGCCATCCAGTCGCGCAGCCCGGCCCGTTCCGGATGCCACGACCCCAGCCCGAAGATCACCGGCACCGGCCCGTCGCCCGCGAAGTCCAGCACGAACCGCGTGGTCAGCACCGTCTTGCCCGACCCGGCTCGCCCGAGGACGACCAGCCGCCGCGAGCCGATCCCGCGGTAGGTCTCGACGACCTGGCCGAGGCGCCCGGACAACTC
This sequence comes from Lentzea sp. NPDC006480, assembly GCF_040611995.1. Classification (NCBI taxonomy): domain Bacteria; kingdom Bacillati; phylum Actinomycetota; class Actinomycetes; order Pseudonocardiales; family Pseudonocardiaceae; genus Lentzea; species Lentzea sp. NPDC006480. The sequence goes on along the minus strand of NZ_JBEXPJ010000043.1, from coordinate 34,396 downwards.
GACCTCACCGCCGATGTTGAGCCAGCTGTCCTGCAGGTCCGCGGGTGCCGGCTCCCAGGTCACCGGGAGCGGAACGGGGTCGTGGATCTGCCGCTGTTCCTCCTCGCGACGCCACCTGGCCTCGACCGCCGCCCGCAACGTCTCCGCGGCCTCGGCCAGCGGGTCGAACCTCACCGGCTCGATCTGCGGCGGCTCGTCACGTCCGGCGGCGGCGAACAACTCGGCCCGCTCAGCCCCGGTCAGCTCCAACGCGTCGGCCAGCGACCGCACGGTGCCCATGCGCGGATCGGTCCGTTCACCGGTCTCCAGCCCGCGAACAGTGCGAATACCGACCGCGGCACGTTGGGCGAGCGCTTCCTGGCTCAATCCCGCCCGCTGCCGCCACTGACGCAGCAGCACACCGAACGCCACAACCGCCCCCTAGGTTGATCCACACCACCCTAGCTGGCAAGGACAGCGCTCTGAGGGGAAGATCGCGGAGGTGCTGACCGAGTGGCTCCACACCATCCCGCCGCTGCTGGTCTACGTCGTCGTAGGCCTGGTGGTCGGCATCGAGAGCGTCGGAATCCCGTTGCCCGGCGAGATCGTGCTCGTCACCGCCGCACTCATGGCCTCACACCACGACGGCATCTCACCCGTGCTGGTCGGCGCGTGCGCCTCGGCGGGCGCGATCATCGGCGACAGCATCGGATACGCACTCGGCAAGCGGTTCGGGCCGCGCGTGTTCGCGTTCGCCGGCGAGAAGTTCCCCAGCCACTTCAGCGAGGACAAGGTCGGCCGCGCCCAGGCGCTGTTCACGAGGTTCGGCGCCTGGGCGGTGTTCTTCGGCCGGTTCGTGGCGTTGCTGCGGATCCTCTCCGGTCCGCTCGCCGCCACGATGGGCATGCACTACGGGAAGTTCCTGCTGGCCAACGCAGCTGGCGGCATCGCGTGGGCCGGTGGCACGACGGCAGCGGTCTACTTCGTCGGCGAGGCGGCGGAGCACTACCTCGCCGAGTTCTCCTGGGTCGCGCTGCTCGTCGTGTTGCTGGCGGTGATCGGGTTCAGCGTCCGAGCCCGGCTCCGCCGTTCACCCCGATGACCTGCGCGGTGATGTGCCCTGCCTCGGGCGAGGTCAGGAACGTGATCGCCGCGGCGATGTCCTCCGGCGTGCCCGCACGCCCGTTGGCCGGGTTGCCGACGAGCTTCTTGCGCCGTTCCTCGCTCAGGGTGCCGCCGAAGAACTCCGTGTCCTCGGTGACGCCCGGCGACACCACGTTGACCGTGATCCCCCTGGCCCCCAACGCGAACGCGAGGTCCGCAGTCCACGCCTCGACCGCCGACTTCGCGGCGCCGTAAGCCCCCGATCCCCTGCGTCCGGCGATCGAGCCGAGCGTCACGACCCGTGCGTTGTCGGCGAGCCGCGGCTCCAGGGCCGTCGTCACCAGCACCGCGCTGATCACGTTCGACTCGTAGTTCGCGAGCCACAGGTTCCGCACGTCCGCCAGGTTCTGCGGCGCGGGCAGGCGCCGAGTCATGTTGCCGCCCGCGTTGTTGACGAGAACGTCCACCGACGACGGCAGATCGCTCAGTGCCGCTTCAACCGCATCTGGGTCGGCCGCGTCGAACACCACCGCGCGTGCGCCGATCTCCTCGGCCGCCGCCTTCAGGACGTCCTCCCGGCGTCCCGTGATCACCACGTCCAGACCCTGCTGCACGAGCCGGGCCGCCACCGCCTTGCCGATGCCCGTGCCGCCGCCGGTCACCACTGCAATCCGTTTCATACGCCCTTTCATAACAGCGGAATACATGCAGGTCGATCAGCCTGTTAGCCCATCCGGGTTCATGGTTGTGACTACGCTGCTCACACCCGACCTGACTGGGGAGATTCACATGGCGACACATGTTCTTGAACACGACGAAGCGGCCCTGACGTACGACGTGCACGGCGAGGGCGGCCGTCCGTTGATGATGATCGGCCAGCCGATGGACGCGTCCGGCTTCACCGCCCTGCGCGAGCAGTTCCCCGACCGCACGGTGATCACCTACGACCCGCGCGGTCTCGGCAGAAGCACCCGCTCGGACGGCAGCAAGGAGGCCAGGCCCGAGCTGCAGGCCGCGGACATCCACGCGATCATCGAGGCGGTCGGCGGCCCGGTCGACCTGTTCGCGTCCAGCGGTGGTGCGGTCACCGCGCTCGAGCTCGTCGCGTCCTATCCGGACGACGTGGTCACACTCGTCGCGCACGAACCGCCGCTCATCGACGTGCTGCCCGACGCCGACGCCGCCCGCCGTGCCCGTGACGGTTTCATCGACGCCTTCTTCGCCGGCGGGTTCGGCGCGGGCATGGCGCAGTTCATGGCGATGACCTCGTGGCAGGGCGAGTTCACCGACGAGTACTTCGCCCGGCCACCGGCCGACCCCGCGCAGTTCGGCCTGCCTGCCGAGGACGACGGCAACCGCGACAACCCGTTGCTGTCCCGCGACTCCCTCGCGATCACCGACTACCAGGTGAAGCCCGACGCCCTCGCCGCCGCACCGACCCGTGTCGTGATCGCGGTCGGCGAGGAGACGGGCAACGCGTTCACCGCGCGCGCGGCTGTCGACACCGCGAAGCTGCTCGGTCAGGACGCTGTCGTGTTCCCCAGCCACCACGGCGGGTTCATGGGCGGCGAGTTCGGCTACGCGGGCAAGCCGGAGGAGTTCGGCGTCAAGCTCCGCGAAGTGCTCGGCTGAGAATCACGTCGGCGGCCCTCGCAGCGCCGCCACCGGCATTGATGGCGGCACGCATTCGGTCCAGATTGGACCGTATCGTGCCGCTCGACGCCACCCGTTCCACCGCCGCGCGCAGGTCCGCGTGGTCGTCGACCCGTTCGCCCAGCCCGAGGTCGGCCACGCGGTCACCGTTGGCGGCCTGTTCCGGCGTCTGCGGAACGATCACCAGCGGCACGCCCGCGTGCAGAGCCTCCATGGTCGAGTTCATGCCGCCGTGACTGATGAACGCCGCCGCGTGCTGCAGCACCGCGGGCTGCGGAAACCAAGGACGCACATCGATGTTCTCCGCCGGCTCGACCTCGCGTGCGGTCATCGCGACCTGCCATGCGCCGTCGCTGAACTGGTCTTTGCAGGCCTGGTAGAGGTTCGCGTCGCTCATCACCGACCCCAGCGAGACGAACAGCAACGGCAGATCCGTGCGCGCCGGTGCCCACTCCTCGTCGAGCCGGCTGCCCAGCACCGGCCCGACGAAGTGGAACGACTCGTCGAACGTGTCGCCGAACGGCTGCCACGCGCGCGGCACGAACACCACGCTGGTCTCCTCCGGCGCCTCGATCGTGCTCGGGATGTCGAGCTCGACGTCGTTGGCCGCCACGAACTTCGCGAGATCGTCCGCGATGAACCTGGCCAGGCCGGCGTCCATCAACGTGTAGTGCTCGTTCGAGGCGGTGTGCGGGAGGGTGCGCACCGCCGGGATGCCGAGCTTGCGCGCCACCAGCCGGGCGGGCCAGTTGGTGGAGTCGTAGCAGATCAACGACGGCCGATCGGTTTCGCAGCGCTCCAGCAACAGCGGGTAGATGGCGCTCATCGCCCTGAAGTAGTGCGGAAACCACTCGTCGATCGGGTTGGCGGTGGCCGGCCGGAACTCGGGCAGCCCGGGCAGCTCCAGCCACCGCGCACCGGCCCCGGTCACCGCCTCTGCGTGCTCCGGGCCGGTCGCGTACTCGACTTCGGCGCCACGCCGCACCAGCTCCTCGACCACCGCGAGCGTCGGCGTGACGTGGCCATGTCCTGACAGCGTGACGAACAAGATCCCCATTTCCCCGATCTTGCCGAACACGGTCAAACGCTTTTCCGCACTACCGCAGGAAGGCCTCGATCACCTGCGCCACCCGCAGCCCGCTCGCGAAGTCCGCCAGGTCGCGCGGATGCTCTCCACGCACTGCCTGCGCGAACAGCGTGAGCCGAGAGTAGTCCGAGCCGGTCTGCTTGAGGGGCAACGGTTCCCACGCGTCACCATCCGAAATGGACAGATCAGCCCACTGATCCAGGCGCAGCGAGCGTTCCGCGCCCCACACCGTCCACTCGTAGATCTCGGGCCCGGCCAGTCCGGAGAACGCCGACACGTGCACCGGCACACCACTCCCGCGCAGCAATCCGCGTGCCGCCACCTCGGCGGCACCGGTCTCGGGGAAGTCCGAGGACACCGCCTCCACCGTCAGCGGCCCGAGCACCCGGTCGGTCAGGTAGACGAAGTGCGACAACACCTCTCGGACGAACCCGCCCTGCTCGGACCGCGCGAGCCACGCCGCCTCCGCCTGGAACGCCCGCGGCCAGCGCGGGAACTGCAGCCTGATCTCCACGCCCCGCAGCACGCCGAGCTCCGGCAGCCGCCGTTCGATCTCGACCGTCGCGACCATGTCGGACAGCGCGAAGTTCACCGCGTTCGGCAGCCCCTCGGCGGCGGCGGCCATCGCGCGCGCCTCGTCGAGGTCGACCGCGAGCGGCTTCTCGCAGAACACCGCCTTGCCCGCCTTGAACGCCTTCAGCGTCAACTCGGCGTGCAGGGCGGGCGGAGTGGCGATGTACACCGCGTCCACTTCGGACAGCACGTCGTCCAGCGAGGTGACGACCGGGACGTCGAGCGTGCGGGGTACGACGTCGACGCCCGCGACCACGGTGTAGCCGGGATGGGCCTGCGCCGCCGTCAGCATCCGGGTGCCCATGGCGCCCAGGCCGACGACGGCGAGGCGAATCGGATCAGCGATCATGCGCCTATTCTGCCGGTGCCCAGGCCTTCGACAGCTTCACCCGCGCGCCGGTCTGCAACAGCGACCCGGTGTAGAGCCTGGAGGCGACCAGCAGGATCGCCACGACGGTCGCCGCGAGGACGCCGAGCGAGACCAGCGCCTCCCACGGCTGGGCCTGCTGCGCGAACATCCGCACCGGCATCGCCACCCCCGCGGTGAACGGCACGTACGACATCACGGCGAGCACCGCCGGGTTGTCGAAGAAGAACTGCACGCCGAAGTACGGGCCCATCACCGCGATCATCACGAGGCCCATCGTCGAGCCGAGGTCCTCCTGCCGGCTGACCAGCGCCCCCGCGACCGCCCACATCGACGAGATCAGCACGAACCCGAGCAGCAGGAACGGGATGAACCAGCCCAGCGCGGGCACGACCACCGCCAGGAGCTCGGACAACCCGGCCACCCGCAGTGCGATGGGTGCCGTTAGCGCTAACACGATCACCTGACCCATCGTCAGGATCACGTGGCCGAGGATCTTGCCCGCGAGCAGCGCCCGCACCGGCACGGTCGACACGAGGATCTCGACGATCCGGGTCTGCTTCTCGGTCACGGTGCTCTGCGCGATCGCCGCGCCGCCCATGCCGAACATCAGGAACACCAGCCCGAACACCAGCACGGTGACGAACCGCTGGTCGGAACTCACCGCGGACGGGTCCAGCAGCTCGACCGGCGGTGACGCGACGAGCTGGCGGATCACGTCGCCGGGCGGGTCGTTCAGCGCCAGGACCTTGATCCCGCTGCCGTCCGGGACGACCGCGGCCTCGACCTCGTCGGCCCTGATCAGGTCCGACGCGGTCTGCACGTCGGCGACCTCGCGGACGTCCAGCGCCTTGCCCTTGACCACCTGCACGGCCGAGCCGACCGCGGCGACCTTCGGGTCGTCGCCACCGAACACCGTCGGCAGCACTGTGAGCGCGAACAGTCCGGCGATCGTGACGACGAAACTGATCCAGAAGCCCTTGGTGCCGACGAGGGTCTTGATCTCGCGTTCGGCGACGAGCCAGGTCGCCTGCGCAAAAGTGGCTCGTGCCATGTCAGATCACTTCCTTGAAGATCTCGTCGAGCGTGGGCACCACCGGCGTGAACGAGCGGACCTCGCCGCGTCGCACGGCCTCGGCGAGCACCTGCTGCGGTTCGGCATCGAAGACCGCGCGCGGCCCGTCGAGGTCGAGGACCGTCACGCCGGGCACGTCGCGGACCCAGCCCGCGTCCTGCGCGACGACGATCTCGAAGCGGGCCGTAGCGTGCCGGTCGCGCAGCTCCTCGCGTGATCCGGCGGCAGCGATCCGTCCCTTTGAGATGATCACGACGTCGTCGCAGAGCCGTTCCACGATCGCCAGCTGGTGGCTCGAGAACAGCACCGGCACCCCGCTCGCGGCCCGCTTGCGCAGCACGTCGAGCACGGTCTCGACGGCGATCGGGTCGAGGCCGGAGAACGGCTCGTCCAGGATCAGCACGTCCGGGTCGTGCACCAGCGCGGCGGCGATCTGCACGCGCTGCTGGTTGCCGAGCGACAGCTGCTCCAGCCGGTCGTTCGCGCGGCCGGTGAGCTCCAGGTCGTCGAGCAGCTGGTCGGTGTTGCGCTGCGCGACCGTCCTTTCGACACCGTGCAGCCGCCCGAGCCAGGTGATCTGGTCGCGCACCTTCATCTTCGGGTAGAGGCCGCGTTCTTCCGGCATGTAGCCGAAGTGCGGCCGCGTCTGCGGCGTGATCTCGGTCCCCCGCCAGCTCACCGCACCCCCGTGCGCGGCGAGCACCCCCAGCACGATCCGCATCGTGGTCGTCTTGCCGGACCCGTTGGCGCCCAGGAAGCCCGTCATGCGGCCGGGCCGCACGTCGAAGCTCACCTCGTCGAGCACTTTCAGGTCGCCGAAGCTCCGGCTGATCCCCCTGACAGTCAACATGGAGGGAAATTTAGGCGGCCGCGGCGAAGATCGCGTCCGCCGTGAGGCATCCTCCTCGCGGAGGACGCTGTTCGGACTAGCGCGCTCCGACCGCGAGGCCGAGGCGGTGGCCTCCTGTGTAGACGTTCATCGAGGTGCCCCTGAGGAACCCGACCAGGGTCAGGCCCATCTCCTCGGCCAGGTCAGCCGCGAGCGACGACGGCGCGGACACCGCCGTGAGCACCGGAATCCCGGCCATGACCGCCTTCTGCACCAGCTCGAACGACGCCCGGCCGCTGACCATCAGCACGGTGCCGGTGAGCGGCAGGCGTCCGGTCCGGGTGGCCCAGCCGACGACCTTGTCGACCGCGTTGTGCCGGCCGACGTCCTCGCGGAGGCACAGCAGGTTTCCGTCCGCGTCGAAGAGGCCGGCCGCGTGCAGGCCGCCGGTCTTGTCGAAGACCCGTTGCGCCGTGCGGAGTTTCGCCGGGAACTCGGTGATCAGCTTGGGGTTCAGTCGGATCGGGTCCGCCGCGACCTGCCACGTCGCGGTCGTCCGCACGGCGTCCAGGCTCGCCTTGCCGCACAACCCGCAGGACGACGTGGTGTAGAAGTTGCGCTCGATCGACGGGTCGGGCGGCGCGACGCCTTCCGCGAGGCCGACGTCGAGCACGTTGTAGGTGTTGCCGCCGTCGGCCGTGGCGCCCGCGCAGTAGCGGATGTTCGCGATGTCAGAGGGGTTGCGCACCACGCCTTCGCTGACCAGGAATCCCGCCGCGAGGTCGAAGTCGTCACCCGGCGTGCGCATGGTCACGGCGAGCGCCTTGCCCCGCACGCGGATCTCCAGCGGTTCCTCGACCGCCAGCGTGTCCGGCCGCGCGGCGGCCGCGTCGTCCACCAGCCGCACCACGCGCCGCCTGCTCGTCACTCGTCCCATGCCCAGCCTCCCTGCAGATCGCGACGCATTCGTCCAGCAAGCGCCGCAACACCTCGTCCCCGCGCAAGGCCCGCACCGCCCTCGCGACCTTCCAGTCGCGCGGCCACCACCTCGGAGCATTGGTGCCGCTTCTCCTCAGGCAGTGCGCGGTGATCTGCTGCGCTGCCTTCGCCTTCTCCGTCCCGATCAACCTGGTGGCGAACGGCAGCAACTTGCGCCGTCCATCCTCTGTGGACTGATCGTTGACGCACCGCGCCACGCACGCCAGCACCGGGTGCACGCAGGCGGGCCGGTCCGACCACACCTCGCCCGCGAGCACCGACGTCAGCTCCATCAGGCAACAACCTTCGGACGGCGTCTGGTGCCACCCTTTCGTGAGCCTCGGCACCCGGCTCACAGGCGCGGCCTTCCCGGCTGCGACAGCTGCCTCGTGAGCACCGAGCCCGCCAGGCCGAGCACTCCGGCCGCGACGAACGCGAACGTCGGCCCCTGCGACACCAGGACCATCGCCGCGATCAGTGCTCCCGCTGCCTTCGCCGTGTAGAGGACGCCGAAGTTCCGCGCGCCGTTCGTCTCGCCGAAGTACTCCCTGGTGAGGCCGACCAGCAACGAGTAGCAGCACCCGGTGCCGAGGCCCGCCAGCGCGGCCCCGATGAGCAGCCCCGTGACGTTCTGGGAGTACAGCAACACGAACTGCGCCACACCTCCGGTGGCCAACGTCCAGACGAGCGCCTTCCTGCGCCCGATCTTGTCCGAGATCCACCCGACCAGCACACGTCCGGTGCCCGTGGCCGCGGCGAGCGTGGCGAGGGCGATGACACCGAGCACCTTGCTGCCCACGAACAGCGGCAGGTAAGCCAAGTCGTAGAGCGACACCGCCGCCGCGAACGCCACACCGCCGTACAGCCACCAGAACGTGCCGCACCGCATGGCCTCGTGCGTCCGGAACTCCTTGAGCGCGAACCGGTTCGGCACTCGCGCCCGGTCCAGTGCCCACTCGCGCGGCGGGACGTGCGCAGGCCACCAGTGCTCGGGCGGGTCCTTCATCAACGCCCCGGCGACGGCTGTGGCGGCGACGATCGCGATCGCCGTTTGCGTGAGGAAGCCGGTCACGTTCTGCAGAAGGAGGCCGGTGGCCAGCGCGAACGGCACCGACCCGTAGGCGAACGCGCCGCTGACGAACGCGACCTTCCTGGTGACGCGCTCCGGATACCAGCGGACGATCGTGCCGAGGCACGTCGCGTAGATCAACCCCGCGCCGATGCCGCCGAGCACGGCGTACCCGACGAGCTGCCCCCGCCCGAGCGTGAAGAACCCCGCGCCGGTGAGGATCGCGCCGATCCACATGGCTCCGGTGGAGGTCAGTCTCTTCTGCTCACGCAGCCACGCCGCCGGAAACGCCGTGCCCGCCTGGCACACCGTCCACAACGCCAGCGCCCAGAACAACTCCGGAACACTCCACCGGTCCTGCAACTGCGGGATCAACGCGCCGAAGCCGTACTGCCCGATGCCGGCCGCGAGCATCGCCGCCCAAGCCGCCCACAACACCGTGCGGCGCGAGCGCCCCGACACCTCGACGTCGGTCTCCCCCACCCGGTAGAGCCTGCCGACGTGATCACGTACGTAAGTCGCGACTGGCATGCCCTTCACCCCGTCCCGAGGATTGCATACAGTATGAGGTAGGCTATACCACGGGAGCCGCGATGGACATGCCCTGGAATCTCGCCCGCGAGACGGCCCGCCTGGCCGCCAAGCCGCTGGAGGGTCTTGAACTGCCCTTGCCGGATGCTCTCGGCCTGGCGCTGGCCGCCGGCGTGCAGGCGTTGGCCAGCCAGCCGACGTGCGACACCTCGGCGATGGACGGCTACGCGGTGTCCGGTCCCGGCCCGTGGACGATCGTGGGGCGGGTGGCCGCCGGAGATGCCGTGCCCGAGGTGCGACTCGGGGCCGGTGAGGCGTTCGGGGTGGCGACCGGGGCGCCGGTGCCGGACGGGTCGGACTCGGTGATCCCGGTGGAGCTCTGCTCGGTCTCGGAGTTGTCCACCACCGGCAATGACCTGCGCCGCGGCCCGGCGAATCCCCCACCCGGCCACCGCGATGCGACGAACCTCTTACCTGGCAAGCACATCCGCCGCCGCGGCGAGGACTGGTCAGCAGGCGACGAGCTCGTCCCCGCCGGTTCCCTCGTCACCCCGGCGCTTCTGGGCCTGGCCGCGGGTGCGGGCCACGACTCCCTCCTCGTCCACCGCCGCCCGCGCGCAGCCGTGATCGTGACCGGCGACGAACTCCTCCAAGCGGGCCCACCCCGCCCAGGCCGGGTCCGCGACGCCATCGGCCCGATGCTCCCCGGCCTCCTCACCGGAGCCGACCTCCTGGGCACCACCCACCTGCGCGACGACCCGTCCGCCCTCGTCGACGCCCTGATCTCCGACGCGGCCGATGTCCTCGTCACGTGCGGCGCCACCTCGGTCGGCCCGGCGGACCACCTCCGCCGAGTGCTGGCCGGCCTCGACGCCGAGATCCTCGTCAGCGGAGTCGCCTGCCGCCCGGGCCACCCGATGCTGCTCGCAGTCCTGCCCGACGGCCGCTGCGTCGTCGGCCTGCCGGGCAACCCGTTCGCCGCCCTCGCCGCCGTGCTGACCCTGCTCCGGCCACTCCTCGACACCCTCAGCGGCCGCACCGTCCGCCCACCCATCACCGCGTGGCTGGGCGATGTGAACGCTCACCCCGGAGACACCCGCCTGATCCCGGTCACCAGAACCGGAGCCGAAGCCGTCCCCGTGGGCCACGACCGCCCCGGCTCGCTGTGGGGCGCCGCGCTGGCCGACGCCCTCGCCGTGGTCCCGCCAGGACACCGAGGCGGAGAGGTCGAGCTGCTGCCGTTCTAGGCAGGCCAGCAGCCGGTGTAGCCCTCGGCCAGGAACCGCGACCCCGCCTCCGACCCGACCACCGACCGCAGCTCACCCAGCTGCCGCCGCACGTCGAAGTCGGTCGCGCCGGGCAGCGCGTGCAGCATCGTCGTCATCCAGTAGGAGAAGTGCTGCGCCTTCCACACCCGGTCCAGCGCCCGCGGCCCGTATTCGTCCAGCGCGTCGCGGTCGTTCTTGAGCAACGCCCGTTCGATCACCTCGGCGAGCACGCGCACATCCGCCAGCGCCAGGTTGAGGCCCTTCGCGCCGGTCGGCGGCACGGTGTGGGCGGCGTCGCCGGCGAGCAGGAGGTTGCCGTGCCGCATGGGTTCCGCGACGAACGACCGGAACCGCAGCACCGTCTTCTCGGTGATCGGCCCTTGCTGCAACGAGAACCCGTCCGGCCCGGCCACCCGTGCCTGCAGCTCCTCCCAGATCCGGTCGTCGGACCACGAGGCGGGATCGGTCTCCGGGTCGCACTGGAAGTACATCCGCTGATGCGTCTCGGTCCGCTGGCTGATCAACGCGAACCCGCGCGGCGAGTGCGCGTACACGAGCTCCGGCGCACTGCGCGGCGCCTCCGTGATGATCCCGAACCACGCGAACGGGTACTCGCGGAAGCTGTGCGTGCGCACCGCTTCCGGCACCTCGGCGCGGCAGACCGACCGCGACCCGTCCGCTCCGACGATCACCTCACATCGCACTTCCTGGCGCACGCCATCACTGTCGACGAACCGGATCGCGGGCTCGTTGATGTCCACCGTGGTAGCGCTGACACCGAACCGCACATCGCCGCCGTCACGGGCGCGAGCATCAGCCAAGTCCACGAACACGTCGGTCTGCGGGTACAGCCACACCGACTCGCCGACCAGAGCCCGGAAGTCGACTCGATGGCTCTCGCCGCCGAACCGCAGATCGATGCCCTCGTGCGGATGCCCGTCGCGCAGCACGCGGTCCGACACCCCGGTGTCCACGAGCAGCCGGGCGCTGTCGGCCTCCAGGATGCCCGCGCGGATCGTGTTCTCGATCTCCACGCGCGTCCTGTTGTCGATAACAACGCTGTCGATCCCGTTGAGCGACAACAGGTGCGAGAGCATCAACCCGGCCGGCCCGCCGCCGACGATGCCGACCTGCGTGCGCGTCACGACTCCTCCTTCAGAACCTCACGAGCCACCGCGAACGCGTGGTTGGCCGCGGGCACACCGCAGTAGATCGCGCTCTGCAAGATCACCTCGCCGATCTCCTCGACGCTCAGCCCGTTCCGCCGCGCCGCCGAGACGTGCAACTTGAGCTCGTCCCAATGCCCGCGCGCGATCAACGCCGTCAACGTGATGGCACTCCGCATCCGCCGATCCAGCCCGGGCCGGGTCCAGATCTCGCCCCACGCGTACCGGGTGATGAAATCCTGGAAGTCCCGCGTGAACTCGTCCGGCGCGGCCCGGTCCACATGCGCGTCGCCGAGCACCTCGCGCCGAACCTTCATGCCGTCGTCGTAGGACACCGCATCTCCTCAAGCACCCGGACCAACACCGCCGCCAGCGCAGGCGACACCACGTCGTGCAACTCCCGCACCGGCTTGACCGCGACCCCCGCCCGATAACGAGCCAACGCCGCACAAGCCAGCGCGTACGACTTCTCATCCACGTCGACCACACCCGGCCCCTGCTCGCCGAGACACACGACCGCCTCGAACGAACACTCGCCTCGCGCGGCCAGCTCACGCCCGACCGCACCCCCGAACGAGCCACCGGCATGCGCAACCCGTCGCCCGCCCGCCAACGCCCCAACGCGCGCACACAGTTCATCCGCGATGTCCTGCACGGTGAACGCCCCGTCCGCCGCACACCCGGAACCATGGCCCGGCAGGTCCCACCCGATCACCTCGAAGCCGCCGGCCAGCACCATCGCGCAGTCCCGCCACTGCGACGCCACGGACATCCCGACCGCGGGACCGACGACCAGCACCCGCTCGGAGAACTCCGACCCCGCAAGCCGCGTCAGGCTCAGCTCAGTCGCCATTTCTGTCAGACCCCTCTGAGACGATTGGGATGGGGACCTCGTGCTCCCCCCGGAGGGGCTCCAATCGGGATCGATTCCGAGCGAGCACCGCGTCGACGAACGCCTCCGCGGCCCCGAGATAGGTGGCCGGATCAGCGCCGCCACCACGAGGAGCCAGCAGCTGCCCACCGGCCGCATCAGCTGCGTCACCACGCTCGACCGACTGCTCCCCACGAACCGGATCCGCACCACCGCCATGCTCGGTCGGCAGGTCCCCGCCAGCCGGATCCGCACCACCGCCACGCGGCGCCTGCAGCTCCCCGCCAGCCGGATCCGCACCGCCACCACGCGGCGCCTGCAACTCCCCACCAGCCGGATCCGCACCGCCACCACGCGGCGCCTGCAACTCCCCACCAGCCGGATCCGCGCCGCCACGCTCAGCCAGCAGTTCACCCGCCGCCGAAGCCGCCCGCCGCGCCATCACGTCCGCGTGCACCTCAAGCCCCTCGACCAGCTCAGCCGCCTGCGAAGCCGCCACCACCGCGAGCTCCATCAGCGCCCGCAGCGCCGGCCACTCCGCGTGCCACGCCCCGTCCGGCCGTTCGTCCACCGCCCGCGCCGCACACAGGTGCAGCTGCGCCCCGAGCTGCGGAGCCTGCAAGCCGGCGCTGTTCACCAGCACCGACAGCACCGGATTCCTCTTGTGCGGCATGGTCGACGACCCACCCCGCCCGGCCACCGCACCCTCGGACACCTCACCGATCTCGGGCCGCCCCAGCGTCAGCACATCGGCAGCCATCACCCCGAGCGCGTCGCACACCCGCACCAACGCGTCGCCGACGCGCGTCACCGGCGCCCGATACGTGTGCCAGGGCAATCCCGGCCACACCAACCCCAGAAACCCGGCAAAAGCCGAGGCACCGGCCTGAGGATCGACGAGGGAAGCCGCCCGCGACAACGTCCCCGCCGCACCCCCGCACTGCACCGGCAACCCAGCGGACACAACGGAAAGCTCGTCCAGCGAGTCCAACACCCCGACGAGCCACCGAGCCGCCTTCAGCCCGAACGTGATCGGCACCGCGAACTGCGTCAACGTCCGCCCGGCCATGACACTCGACCGATGCTCAGCGGCCAGCGACCCAAGCGCGGCAGCAACCCGCGACAAATCAGCAGAAACCTGCGAAAACACCGCACGCGCCAACAACATCAGCGCGGTGTCGAGCACGTCCTGACTCGTCAGTCCAGTGTGGACAGGACCGGAAACCCGAGCACGCAACGCCGAAACCAGTGGCAGCACCGGATTCCCGGCGGCCTCGACCTCGACAGGGTCCAGCGAAGGAACCCACGACCCCAGCGAGACCGAGGTCCCCAGCACCCGAGCCCACGCCACCTCGACGTCCAGCAGAGCCCGGACCAGTGCGGCGTCGTCCACCAGTCCGGCAGCGCGATACGACCCGGGCAGCACGGTCAGCTCCGCGGAAACGTGAAGAAGGGCGTCTCGGACGGCCCCTGCAGGTGAATGTCGAACCGCAGCCGCCCGTCGGACTCCCGCGCGGCCGTCAACCCGTCCAGATCGGCCCCCGGCAGGTAGATCCGCGTGAACAACCGGTCGAGCAACCCGCGCGCGAACACCGTCACCGCGAAGAACGGCGCCCCCGGCTCAACGGTGCTGAACCAGTAGTGCCCGGCAGAATCCGTGCAGCACCGCCCCCAACCGGTGAAGCCGGCACCCCGCCGCCGCAACGACCCGCCGACAGCGGGCACCACGCCGGCCGCGTCGGCCTGCCGGATCTCGATCATCGCGTCCGGCACCACGTCCCCGGCGCCGTCGTACACATATCCGTGCAGCACCACGGATCCAGCCGCCCCGAACGGCACCAGCTCGGCATCGCCGGGATAGGCCAGAGCGTGGTGGAAGAACGGCCCGACGGTCTGCCCAGGCGTCGCTTCAGTCATCGGACGGCTCCAGGTAGGTCGCGTGGCTGCCGGTCAGCACGATGTCCCAGCGGTACCCGAGCAACCACTCGTGCTCGGACCGCGAGTGGTCGTACGAGGCGATCAGCCGTTCCAGAGCACCCGGCGAGGAGATCGACTGCGCGATCGGGTCCAGCGACAGCAACTGGTCGCCAGGGAAGTACATCTGCGTGATCAGCCGCTGCGTGAAGTCGGTGCCGAACAACGAGAAGTGGATGTGCGCGGGCCGCCAGGCGTTGTGGTGGTTGCGCCACGGATAAGGCCCCGGCTTGATCGATGTGAATGAATACCAACCGTCGTCGTCGGTCAGACACCGCCCCACACCGGTGAAGAACGGATCCAGCGGCGCCGGATGCTGATCGCCCTGGTGCGAGTAGCGCCCAGCGGCGTTGGCCTGCCAGATCTCGACGAGCTGACGTCGCACCGGCCGCCCGTCGCCGTCCAGCACCCGGCCGTGCACGCGGATGCGTTCGCCGATGGGCTCGCCGCCGCGCTGGATCGTCAGGTCGGACTCGACGGGGTCGACGTCGGAGTGGCCGAACACCGGGGCGAGCAGCTCGGCGCCCTCCGGATCGACCAGCTGCCGGTCCTTGGTCGGGTGACGCAGCAACGTGCTGCGGTACGGCGGGAAGTCCAGCAGCGGCGCACCCCTCGGTGAGTCGGCCTGGATCTTCGCGATCTCGTCGCTGATCTCGTGCTGACTGGTCGTCACGAGATCGAACGCTAGGGACGCGCACCGCACGCCGTCGACCGTAGGCTTCCACTGAGCGGAAGGAAGTCCCCATGGCAGGGAACACCTCGGTGCCGGGCGCGACCGTGGTGGCGCGCACGATCGCGTTGCTCGCCGCGTTCGACGAGGAACATCCCCGGCTCACCCCTCACTGAGCTCAGCCAGCGCGCCGACCTGCCACTCACCACCCCTCGCGCCCGTCCAGACCGACCTGCGCCGCCTCGCCTCGCCGTTCCTGCACGACCTCTGTGCCGGCACGCTCGCCACCGTCCACCTCGGTGTGCGCGACAAGCTCAAGGTCCTCTACCTCGACCGCACGACCCCGTACACGATCACCCAGCCCGCCCGGCTCAAGCACAACTCGACCGCATCCTCGACGACGGCTACGCCACCACCTGCGGGTCCCGGCGCACGGCATCGAGCGCAACCTGGCTTGACGAATCCCGAGACGACCGCTCATATTGGAAGGATGCCCAGGGCCAGCGTGCGGGAGCAGATCGTCGACGCCGCATACGAGCAGTTCCACCGCCACGGATACAACGCCGCGGGCGTCAAGCTGATCACCGACAGCGCGGGAGTCCCGAAGGGCTCGTTCTACAACCACTTCGAGAGCAAGGAAGCGCTCGCTCTCGTCGTGATGGACCGCTACGGCGAGTCCCGCCACCTCGAAACGCTGGCGGACAAGAAAAAGGCACCGCTGACACGACTGCGCGAGCACTTCGAGTTCCTCGCCAAGGACATCGTCGACTTCGGCTACGAACGCGGCTGCGTCTACGGCAACTTCAGCACAGAGGCGGCCGACCACATCCCGGCGATCCGCGAGGGCGTCCGGGGCGGCTTCGACCACTGGGCCGCCGCGATCACGGCCGCGATCCGCGAGGCGCAGGAGGACGGGTCGATCACCTCGACCCAGGATCCCGAGACGCTCGGCCGGTTCCTGGTCAACGCCTGGGAAGGCGCGATCGTGGGCGAACGAGCGGCGAAGGACGGCTCGTCGTTCGCCGCGTTCTTCACCATCGCGTTCGACACCCTCCTCCGCTAGACCCGTGAAAATGACCGGTCGTCTCAAACTCTTGACGAAGCTAAGACGACCGGTCATATTGAAGTCATGACACAGATCCAGCCCCGCTTCCGCACCATCGACGGTCTGTCGATCCGGTACGCCGAGAGCGCCAAGAACAAGCCATCCGCCCTGCTCTTCAGCCCGTGGCCGGAGAGCATCTACGCCTACGACGCGACCTGGTCACGTCTTGCTGAGCACGCTCACCTGATCGCGGTCGACCTGCCCGGCTTCGGACACTCCGAGCTGCGCGCGGACCTGCTGACCCCGAAGGCGATGGGCGAGTTCATCGTGAAGATCGCCGACGCGTTCGGTCTCGAAAAACCGCACGCCGTCGGACCGGACGTCGGCACCAGCGCGGTGTTGTTCGCCGCGGCCACGAACCCCGGCCGGTTCCGCAGCGTCGTCGTCGGCAGCGGCGGCGCGCTCGTGCCCACCGATCTGGGCAGCCCGCTGCACGACTGGGTGCACGACGAGGACATCTCGCAGTACCGGGCGATGGGCCCGAAGGACGTCGTGAACGTCGCGATGGACGCGATCGACGGCTACGAGCTGCCCGACGTGGTCCGGCAGGACTACCTCGCCGCGTACCAGGGCACGCGGTTCTACGAGCAGATGGCGTACGTGCGCGCGTACCCGACCCAGCTCAAGGAACTGGCCGAGTTGCTGCCCACCATCACCACGCCGGTCCAGCTGCTCAACGGCAAGAACGACCCGGTGGTGCCGCCGTCGAACGTCGAGTTCCTGCACGGCAAGCTGCCGAACAGCAAGCTCGACGTGATCGACGCCGGGCACTTCGCCTGGGAGGAGAACGCGGACGAGTACGCCCGCGTGGTCACCGAGTGGTGGCAGAAGAACTGATCACCCGGCAGTGCAGGTCGCGCCGTTCAGCGTGAACGCCGACGGCACCGAGTTCGCGCCGTTCACCGACCCGTTGAACCCCAGCGACACCGAGCCGTCGGCCACGATCAGCGCGGTGTAGCCGGCGTTGGTAACGCTCACATCCGAGCCGGACTGGGACGACGTGGCGTTCCACATCTGCGTCACCTTCTGGCCGTCGGGGAACCGCCAGCGCAACGTCCAGCCGTCGATCAACGCACCGCTGACGTTGCGCACGGTCACCTCCGCCTGGAACGAACCGGGCCAGGTGCTGTTGACCCGGTACACGACAACGCACGGCGGCGAGGGCGGCGCCGGCGGTGTCCGAGTTTCCTGAGGTGGCTTGGCGGAATCAGCAGGGGGCGGGGGCGGAGGAGTCGTCGAGGCCGGACACTCCTTCCCCCACAGCCCGAGCTTTCCCTTCGACGCCTTGGACTCCGCGTCCATCATCGGGCCGCCGTCCACGCCGGTGGTGCGCAGGATGCCGTTCTTCACGGCCAGCAGCGCGTAGTCCATGCCGTCCTCCATCCGCAGCGTCACCTCACCGGGCGTGATGCTGCCGACGTGGACCTCCTTGTCCAGCAACGTCTTCGTGGCGAACTCCAGGGCAGCGGCGGCAGCGCACGACGACGGTTCGGCCAGCAGCGAGATGCGGGCCTTCGTGCCGTCGGCGAGCTCGACGGTGCGGCCGTCGACCACGGCACGGACCTTTGTGGACGCCTCCTTCTCCGGCGACGGGGACGAGACCTGCGGTGCTGCCTTGGGCATGCCGCCCTGCTCGGCCGTGCAGGCCGCGGTGAGCAGGGTCAACAGCACCAAGAGGTGTTTCCGTGCTGCCATTGGACAAACTTATCGGCGGTGGCAGCGCGCGCAATCCGCTGTTCGGAGTTGATCAACTGGGGCGTTCGGGGCCAAGGCGGGTGGAATCGGCGTGGTTGCTCCAAGACCACCCACCGCATCCACAACTGTGCGAACGTGAAGAGGCCACAGTCGGCGTTGCACGAATGGTTCCCTGCCGTTCACCGGCTGGTGGTGATCAACAGAAAAGATCACGACATCCAGGTTCCCTGCCGATGGAGGTCTTGAAGTGCACACCCTGCAACCGCACTGGACACGTCGCCTGCTCGCCGCTCTCGCCATCGTCGCGTCCGTTTTCAGCGTGACCACGGTCGTCGCGCCCGCCGCGGACGCCGCCGTCTACGGCTCCTGCACCCAGTCCCGCTGTTCGGCGGCCCGCTCCGCCAGGGACATCTGGGCCTCGAAGGGCTGGCCGACCTCGAGCGGCTGGTACAGCTGGCCGACCGGGCAGTACAACTACACCGGCGGCACGTTCTCGAACCGCGAGCGCCAGCTGCCGCTGAACGACACCTACTCGGAGTACGACGTCTACCCGCGCGCCCGCAATGCCGCCCGGGACGCGTACCGGATCGTCCGCGACCGCAACAACGGCGTCGTGTACTTCTCGCCGGACCACTACTCGAACTTCTACAAGCTGTAGAACTTCACCGGGCGCTGCGGTCGAGCCACGACCGCGGCGCCCATCAGCCGCTGTGGCCGCAACTGCTCAGCGGCCGAGGATTCTGGTCAGCGTTTCGACCAGTTCCGCGGCGGGGTTCGCGGTCTCCCCCGTTGATCGCCAGGCCACGAACCGATCAGGGCGCACCAGGATCGCGCCTCGATCCGTGATCCCGCGGTACCGTGCCCACTGCGAGCGCGGGTCCAGGTGGTCTCCGTCGAGGTGACCGATCCTGACCGCGTCGACCGGCACGCCGAGGCTCGCCGCCGCCTTCGCCGCAGCCGCGAGCCAGTCGTGACCCTGCTCTCCTGCGATGAGCAGGAAATGGCCGGGCCGCACCAGGTCCATCACCGGGACCCCGTCGTCGAGCCACGCGTGCGGCAGCGGATGCCCCGGTCGAGTTCCCGGTTGGTAGAGGCGGATCGGGTCCGGGTTGTGCGGCGGTTCGGTCCAGTCGCCGACGATCGCGGCCGACTCGTAGGTGTAGCCGTACTCGACGTTGTGCTCGTCGAACTCCATCGACTGGCTGGCGACCGCGCGCCTCGCCTCCTCGCTCCGGTCACCCCACACCCGCCGCAGCGCCGCCCAGTTATCCTCTTCGGTCTGCTCCGGGCTGAGGCCGAGCGTCTGGGTGGTCACGAGGTGGTTGAGAGCGTTCTCAACGGCCCGTTGCACGTTGCGTGCGGTGGTGGGCTTGCGTTCGGGCTCGTAGGTGTCGAGAAGCGCGTCGCTGGACTGTCCGTTGAGGACGGCGGCGAGCTTCCAGCAGAGGTTGTGCGCGTCCTGCACGGCCGCGTTCAGGCCGAGGCCGCCCGTCGGAGGGTGGCGGTGGGCGGCGTCGCCGAGCAGGAACACCCTGCCGTCGCGGAACCTGTCCGCCACCACGCCCTCGATCGACCAGCGGGTCACCATGTGGATCTCGTAGACGTCGATGCCGAGTGCCTTGCGCATGTCGGCTTCCACCGCGGCGTCGTCGTGCGCACGTTCGTCGTCGGCGCGGTAGTTGAGGTGGAAGATCCACTCCTCGGAGTCGGGGCCCCACTTGTTCGGACCCGCGGGTGCCAGCACGCCGCCGAGTCCCAGCTGGGGCAGGGAGAGCCAGCGGATCAGCACCTCGGGATCGCGCGCCCACTGCGAGAGGTCAGCGCTGAGGTGGAACGTGACCACGCGGGCGACGTCGCGGTGGCCCTCCATCGTGACGCCGATCGCCGGGCCGACCGTGCGGCCGCCGTCGCAGCCGAGCAGGTAGCGGCTGTGCACCTGGTAGGTCTCGCCGGTGTCCTTGTCCAGAATCGTCGCGGTGACGCCGTCCTCGCCCTGACTGATAGCGGTCACATCGTGGTTGAACCGGACGGTGCCGAGCTCTTCCGCGCGCTGCTTGAGGATCGGTTCGAGGCGGATCTGCGGCAGGTTCGCCGGCAGGCACGCGCTGGCCGCCGCCCACGCCGGGTTCTGCCCGCCCGCACCCCAGCACTCGATCTTGCCGAACTCGCGGCCGAAGTCCGGGTCGTCGCCGCGCAGCCCGGCGTACCAGGCGGTGTGCGACATCTGCCGCGCCGGCGTGCCGCGCTCGTAGACGGCGTCCGCGATGCCGAGGTCGCGGAAGATCTCCATCGTGCGCTGGTTGAGGTAGTGCGCCTTGGGCAACGCGCTCGTGCCGGGCCTCGCGTTCACCAGCAGCGTGTCGATGCCGAGCTGGGACAACAGGATCGAGGCCGTGAGTCCGGCGCCGCCTCCGCCCACGATGAGAACGTCGGTCACGACTGTCCTTTCAGACGCGGGAACAGGGCCTCGGAGTTGCCGCGGTCGATCGCGGCCCGCAGCGCCGGGTCGAGCGGGTACTTCTCGTACAGGCCGTTGATCGCGTCCACCGCGATCGGCGGAGCGAACGGGAAGTCGCTGCCGTAGGTGATGTGGTCCGGATCGGCGACTTCCAGCAGACTCGGCAGTGCGGCGGGCGTCGCCGAGAGCGCGATGTCGAAGTAGAACCGCTTCAGCACGTCCAGACTGGGCGCCAGTCCCTCCCTCGCCATCGTCAGCAGGATCCGGTAGGCGATGTAGGGGACGAACCCACCGGCGTGCGCGAGGATGAACTTGATGTTCGCGCACCGCTCCATCGCGCCGGACAGGATGAGGCTGATCGCCGTGCGGGTGGTGTCGAGCAGGAAGTCCGCGGTGAACCCCGGGATGCCGGGCACCGGTTCCGCCGGCAGCTCGCCGGGGTGCACGAACACGGCCGTACCGCGTTCGTGCAGGAACTCCAGCAACGGCAGGAAAGTCTCGTCGCCCAGGTAACGGCCCTCGTAGTTGGCGAGCAGCACGATGCCGTCGGCCTGGAGGACGTCCAGGGCGTACTCGGCTTCCTCGATCGCGCTGTCCACGTCGGGCATCGGCAGCGTGGCGAAGAAGCCGAACCGGCCGGGGTGGCGGTCGCGCAGGTCGGCGCAGTAGATGTTGATCTCCCGGGCCCAGCGGCAGGCCTCGGCGACATCGCCGAAGTACACGCCCGGCGTGGAGAGCGAGAGGATGCCGGTCTGGATGCCGTGACCGTCCATGAACTCCAGGGCGGCGCTCTCCGACCAGGTCGGGACGTCCACGCCGCCGGGCTTGATTCCCTTTTCCCTCAACCACTCCGCGTAACGAGGCGGGACGATGTGCTGATGCGTGTCGATGCGGTTCACAGCAGTACCACCAGATATCCGATGACGAGCAGCGCGCACACGAGGGCCGGTGCGATCTGCTGGAGGGCGTGTTGGTTGCGCAGGTGCGTGATCAGCGCGCCCGCGAGGAGCAGCAGAAGGCCTGCTCCCGCAAGGCCACCGAGCAGCGGTAGGGCCAGACCGGCGAGGACACCGGCCGCGCCCGCGAGTTCCAGAGCGCCGATACCTCGGTAGGCGCTGACGGAGAAACCCGAGTGGGTGGCCAGCTCGCGTGCCATGGGCAGGGCGAGCAGCTTGGCGGTTCCCAGCGCGATGAAGATGAGGGCGACGAGAACGGCGAACGCGATGGTCATTTGAGCCTCCAAGCCACCGTGTGCTGCTCCAGCGCGGACATCGCTTCCGCTGCGGCCAGGACGACGACGGTTCCGTTTTCGATCACGACCTCGACGTCGAGGTCGTGCAGGGCGCGGCGGGTGGCGTCGGCCCTCAGCTCCACCTTGTAGGGCTTGCCGACGGCCGTCAGCGGTAGTGCGTCCAGCACCACGATCTCCTTGGGAGCAGCCGCCTTCTCCGGCACCCGCTCCCCTGCCCACGCCCGCAACTCCTCAGGCGTGACGTCACCGGCGAGCGTCACGTAGGCGACCGGGACCTCGCCCGCGTGCTGATCCGGCCGTCCCACCGCGCTCGCCGCCATCACCGCCGGGTGGCACAGAAGCGCGTCCTCGATCACCGCCGGGTCGATGTTGTGGCCACCGCGCACGATCAGGTCCTTGGCCCGGCCGGAAAGCCGGACGAACCCGTCGTCGTCGACACTCGCCAGATCACCCGTGTCCAGCCACTCCCCCGGTGGTTCCAGCTCACCAGGGCTCTTCACGTAGCCCGCGAACACGGTCGGGCCGCTGATCGCGAGCACGCCATCCCGCACGTTCACCTGCTGATACGGCAGGCGCTGGCCGACTGAGCCCGGCCTCGGCGCGTCCGGGAAGCTCCGCGCGCTGGCACACGTCGCCTCGGTGAGCCCGTAGCCCTCGACCAGCGGAACCCCGGTGTGCGACTCGAAGGCTTTCCGGACAGCGGGCGGGAGTGGTGCGGCACCGACCATCGCGAACCGGAAGCTGCTGATGTCGGCGTTCACCGGGCACTGCGCCAGCACCGCGTAGACCGTCGGAACGGCGCTCATCGTCGTGATCCGGTAGCGCTCGACGAGCTGCCAGAACTCCCCGTACAGCGCGGGATCGCGGTAGCCGAGCGGACCGGCCCACACCACGTGCTGGCCCTTGAACAACGGCGTGAGCAGCGTGACGATGAGCGCGTTCACGTGGAACAACGGCAGCGCCGCGAACAGCACGGCGTCCTCGTCCAGCAGCTCGTTCGCCGCGAGCATCCAGGAGTTCGCGACCTCGTTGGCGTGGGTGTGCGCGGCGAGCTTCGGCGCTCCGGTCGTGCCGCCGGTGTGGAAGTACGCCGCGAGGTCTGAACTCTTCGGCAGCTCACCGTCGTATGTGGACGGTCCAGGATCGCTGAGGTCAGGTACACGAGCGCCAGAACGGGCGAGCAGCTCGCTGACGTGCTCATCCGACAACGCCGGGTTGATCGGCATGGCGATCCCGACCAGCTGCGCGGCGAGGATTGCGGGAACCATCACCCTGCGGTCGTCCGACATCAGCGCGATGGCGTCGCCACGCAGGAAACCCTGACGCCGGAACGAGTTCGCGTAGCCGTGAACGTGCCGGAGCAGGTCGCCGAACGTCCATGTCACGTCCGGCAGGAACGTGATCGCCTTGCGGTGCGGCCACAGGTCGGCGGCGCGCTTCAGCAGCGCGAAGGTGGAGTCGGGCAGGCCGCGGTCGGCCAGCGGCACCGACTCGATCTCGGCGAGGTCCTCGGGCGCGGAGTAGCGCGGCCACAACGTGCTCATGCCCGCACCACCGTGCGCTGGCGCCCCAGGTCGAGCTTGCCGTCGTCGGTACCGATGGCGATCTCGACGACGTCGCCGTCCTTGAGGTACTTGGGGTTCTTCGCCTGGGACTTGAAGAACATCCGCCACCTGGTCGCGGCGGGCAGCAGCGAGCCGATCAGCTGCATGGGCTTGGCCGGCGCGCTCAATGCCGTGCCAACGGGCGTTCCGGTGAGCACGAGATCGCCCGGATCGAGCCGTTGGAACCGTGTTAGCGCGCGCAATGCCTGTGCCGGCGGACAGATCATGTCGTCCGCGGTCATGTCCTGACGGAGCTCGCCGTTGACCCACAGCCGCAGCCGCAGGTCCGCGAACCTGTCGAACTCGCCGGCGTCGAGCAGCACCAGCACCGGGCCGGTCGGCGTGAACGTCGGATACGACTTCGACTCGTAGAACTGGGTTTTCGGCAGCTGCAGGTCGCGGGCGGAGACGTCGTTGGTGATCACCAACCCGGCGATCTGGTTGTCAGAGCCCATGACCAGGCCGATCTCCGCCTCGTAGTCGAGCAGGCGGACGTGCGACGGCTTCACGACGTCGTCGTGCGGACCGCTGATCGAGCCGGACGACTTGCGGAAGAACGTCAGCGGCGTGCTCCGGGGGTCCAGCCCGGTGTCGACGACGTGCGACACGTAGTTGGTCATCTGCGCGACCACCCGGCACGGCGCGGTGACCGGCGAGAGCAGCTCCAGCTCGTCTACCCGGACCGGCGAGCCGACCGTGGTGATCGTGCCCGTCAGCAGTTCGCCGGTCGTGCGGGCGGCGGTGTCGATTCGCCGGGCGCCGTTCGCGGTCGCGACCCACCACGCGTCGGCGGTGCGCAGGATCGAGGTGCTCATGAGGTCGCCACTTTCAGCATGCCTCGCAGGCGATGCAGGTCGAATTCGTTGTCCTCGCGCAGCCCTCTGGCCACGGCGATCAGCTCGGCCGGGCGGACGCCGAGGAAGTCGTTGGTGGCGGGCGGTCCCCACTGGGCCAGACCGGACGCCGTCATCGGCGCCCAGCCCGGTTCGAGCGTGCAGTCGAACAGGTCGCCGTCGGTGAAGTGCTCGACCAGGAACCCGTCCGGGTCACGCCAGTAGTCGAACAGCTGACTGCCCTGGATGTGCCGGCCGATCCCCCACGACCGCCGGTACCCGTGGTCGAGCAGGTACTCACCACCCGCCGCGAGCGCGTCGAGGTCCGCGACCTGGTACGCCGAGTGCACGTACCTGTTGGCAGGGCCCAAGGTGAGCGCCAGCGTGTGGTGGTCGGACGGCACGCTGCCGCGGTCGCAGCGGATGAAGCTCATCACCGGCCCGCGCTCGCGTTGACCCGGGTAGAACAGGAAATCGCTGACGATCAGACCGAGGTGCCGCAGGTACCAGTCGAGGACCTCGCGGTACCGGGTGGTCTGGATGACGACGTGCCCGAGCCGCCGCACCCGCGCAGGCTCGCGAGCGGGCCGTTGCAGAGCGTTCACACGGGTAGTCGAGGTTCCGGCGTTGATCGTGAGCGGCGTCTGCGCGGGCAACGCGGGCAGGTCGTGCATGTCCGCCACGACCCTGACCGGCAACCCGCTCGGGTCCGTGACCGTCGCGCCCACGCCGCCGATGCTCTCCGGCAGCCTGTCAAGGCTCACACCTGCGACGTCGGCGAGTCGCAGCACGTCACGACCATCAGCGGCCCGGAACGCAGGTCCCAGGAACCGTTCGCGCGGCCCCTTGCGGATGAGCACGCACGGCGCACCGGGATCCGTACCGCGCAGCTGCAGCTCGGAGTCGGTGCGCAGCGCTGTGGTGAACCCGAACGCCGTCCCGAACTCCTCGGCTTTGCGCAGGTCGGGCTTGGTGAACTCGAGCCACGCCAGGTCGTGCGCCTTGATGATCGGATCACGGACCCGGCCGGGGTGCTCGCCGGGCAGCGCGCCCTGCTCGCTGTGCAGCCCGGCATGTGGATCGCTCATCACCACTCCCTTCTGACGAAATCCTCAGTTACGAACACCTCATCAGTCAAGCAGATTCTGAGGATTTCGTCAGTAGTGACGTTCAGCTAGGCTGTTCGAGTGACCGAGAACCGTCTGGAGCGCCGCAAGGCCCGCACCCGTGCCGCGCTGATCCGCGCCGCGCAGGACTTCATCGCGAACGGGAAGCTCAACGCCCCGATCCTGGAGATCACGCAGAGCGCGGACGTCGGGATGGGCTCGTTCTACAACCACTTCGAGAGCAAGGAGGACCTGTTCCACGCGGCTCTCGAAGACGCGCTGGACACGTTCGGGCAGGTGCTCGACGGGCTGACCGGCGACCTCGACGACACCGCGCACGTCTTCGCGCAGAGTTTCCGGCTCACCGGACGTCTGCACAGGCGACTACCGGAGCTCAGCAAGGTGTTGCTGCACAACGGTTTCGAGCTGACCAAGTCGGGCAGGGGCCTGGCCCCGCGGGCACGCAGGGACATCGACGCGGCGCTCGCGGCCGGCCGGTTCACCGTCGCGGACGCGGAGATGGCGCTGGTGGTCGTCGCGGGCGCGGTGCTGGCACTCGGCCAGCTCCTGCACGCCGAACCCGAGCGCGACGACGCGGCGGCGACCGACCAGGTCACCGAGGACCTGTTGCGAATGCTGGGAGTTCCGCCGGACGAGGCCCGCGACATCAGCCGCAGGCCGCTGCCCGACATGTCAGTCGCCTAGCGCGTCCAGGACCCGTTTCACCGAGCTGTCAACAGTCTCCACAGCCGAGTCGAGCACCAGGTGGTCGTCCTCCCACGGCTCCCACAGGCCGCGCATGCGCTCGACGTGCGTCCACGGAACCGTTGGGTACCAACCAGGAATGCCTCGCGACCGGCCCTCGACGCGTGACCGGTGCACGCCTTCGTCCGAGCACACGCACTCGACGCCGACGAACACGCCACCAAGCCGTTCGACGAGCTCACGCACCTGTGCGCGGGCTTCCCGGGTGTGCCCGGCCACGTCGACGATCACGTCGACACCGAGCTGCACGTGCCGGGCGATCAACGCGACGATGTTCAGGTCCACCAACGCTCGCGCGGTCTCGTCGCTCAGCTCGGGGAACTGCGTCAAGGTGCCCTGCACCCAGTCCATCGAGACGATCGGCCTGCGCAGCGTGCGCGCCAGCGACTCCGCGAGCGTGCTCTTGCCGGTGCCGGGAATGCCCGCGATCAGCACCACCTTCGGGCTTTCGGTGGTCGGTTCCAGGTCCAGGTACCGCTGGTAGGCCTCGGTCATGCCCCTCAGCTAAACATCGATGTGGGCGCCCATGATCACTGTTCGCTCTCGGGGCAATCCGAAGTGCTCGGCGGCGTCCGCGGTGATGTAGGACGTGGCGACGAACAGCCGCTTGCGCCAGCCCGCCATCGTCGGCGCCTTACCGCGTTGCAGTTCGATCTTCGACAGGAAGTACCGCGCCTGGTCGAGGTTCAGCTCGCCCTCGGTCTGCGAGGGGTCCAGCAACGCCAGCGCGGCGGGCACGTCCGGCGTCTCCATGTACCCGAAGCGAGCGCTCACGTGGATGATGCCGTCGTCGGTGTAGCCGAGCTCGTCGACCTCGATCCGGCGGTCCAGGGGCACCCGTGGCACCGGCTCGGTCTCGATCGACACGACCACGACGCGTTCGTGCAGCACGTGGTTGTGCTCGACGTTCGCCCGCATCGCGAGCGGCGCGGTCTCCTTGCCGCGGTTGAGGAACACCGCCGTGCCCGGCACTCGCGTCGGCGACAGCTCGTGCAGCTCCTCGATGAACGCCTGCAGCGATCCTTCGGCTTCCCGGCGGTTCTTCGTGACGATCGCCCGCCCGCGCTGCCACGTCGTCATGACCGTGAACGCGGTGAGGGCGATCAGCAACGGCAGCCACGCGCCGTGCAGCAGCTTGGTCAGGTTCGCGGCGAGGAACAGCAGGTCGACGCCGAGCAGCACCACGCACCCGAGCGCGATCGCCCAGGCCGGCGCCTTGAACTTCAGCCGCGAGATGAACAGGAACAGCGTCGTCATGATCGTGATCGTGCCGGTCACCGCCATGCCGAACGCGAACGCCAGCGCCGCCGAGCTGCGGAACGCGAACACCAGCGTCAGCACCGACACCATCAACAGCCAGTTGATCCACGGCACGTAGATCTGCCCGATCGTCGACTCCGAGGTGTGCGCGATGCGCAACCGCGGCAGGTACCCGAGCTGCGCGGCCTGCGACGCCACCGAGTAGGCACCGGTGATCACGGCCTGCGAGGCGATCACGGTCGCCGCCGTCGCCAGCACGACCATGGGCCAGCGCCCCCATTCCGGCACGAGCAGGAAGAACGGCCCGCTGATGTTCTTCTCGTCCGCGAGGATCAGCGCGCCCTGCCCCAGGTAGCTGAGCACACAAGCGGGCAGCACCAGGAACAACCACCCACGCGCGATCGCCGGTCGGCCGAAGTGCCCCATGTCCGCGTAGAGCGCCTCGGCACCGGTCACCGCCAGCACGACCGCCGCCAGCGCGAAGAACGCGGTGCCGAAGTGCCCGAACAAGAACCCGAGCGCATATGTCGGTGACAACGCCCTGAGGATCTCCGGATGGCTCGCGATCCCCACGATCCCGGCCGCGCCGATCGCTGTGAACCACAGGATCATGATGGGCCCGAAGAACCGTCCGACCGCCGCGCTTCCCCTGCGCTGCACCAGGAACAGCCCCACGATGATCACCGCGGTGATCGGCACGACGAACCGCTCCAGCTCCGGCTCGACGACCTTCAGGCCCTCCACGGCGGACAGCACCGAGATCGCGGGCGTGATCATGCTGTCGCCGAAGAACAGGGCCGCGCCGAAGAGCCCCAGCCCCGCCAGCGTCGCCGCCGCCTTCCTGCCCTGCTTGGACTTCCACCGCCGCAGCAACGTGATCAGGGCCATGATGCCGCCCTCACCGTCGTTGTCGACGCGCATCGCCAGCATGATGTAGGTGATCGTCACGATGATCATGACCGACCAGAAGATCAGCGACACCACGCCGTAGACGTTGTCCACGCTCACGGGCACCGGGTGCGGGTCCGACGGGCTGAAGACCGTCTGGATCGTGTAGATCGGGCTGGTGCCGATGTCGCCGAACACGACACCGAGCGCGCCGACGATCACCGCCAGCCGGACCGTGTCGTGCGCGAGCTTCTGCCGATCTTCCACGATCGCAAGATAACCGCGGGACAGAGCATCCGCACCAGCAACCTTTGACATACCCATACCCCCCTAGGGTATAAATGCGCTGAGCCCACCGCTCCCCCGGCGTCACCAGCCGGCCGCGCGGTGGCCGGAGAAGGAGCGAGACATGCACGGCTACGCCGAGAACAAGGACGCCCACCTGCGCCGCCTCCGCCGGATCGAGGGGCAGGTCCGCGGACTGCAGCGGATGATCGAGAACGACGAGTACTGCATCGACGTGCTCACTCAGATCTCCGCCGCCACCAGGGCGTTGCAGGCGGTCTCACTGGGGCTGCTCGACGAGCACCTCAAGCACTGCGTGAGCCAGGCCATCAGCGAGGGCGGCACCGCGGCCGACGCGAAGATCGCGGAGGCCAGCGACGCCATCGCCCGCCTGGTCCGCTCCTAACCCGTGAGGAGATCGACCATGAGCGAGACCACGAACTACACCGTCACCGGCATGACCTGCGGCCATTGCGTCGCATCGGTCACCGAGGAGATCGCGCAGATCGGCGGTGTCAGCGAGGTGAGCGTTCACCTGGAGACCGGCAGGGTCACCGTCACCAGCACCGCACCGGTCGCGCTGGACGACGTGCGGGCCGCCGTCGCCGAGGCCGGCTACGAACTGGCGGGCTGAGCGATGAGGACCGGGTACAACGTCGCGCTCTACGGCGTGGCGCTGGCCGTGATCTTCGGCGGCACCTGGGCCGCCGGAGCCGCTGCCGGGCCGGCACCGAACCAGGAAACACCGATGGCGCAGCACAACGAGCACCGGGAGGAACCGGGCAGACTCCCACCGGGACTGTCCGTCTCGGACAACGGCTACACGCTCAAGCTGCACGAGAACTCCTCGCTCGGCTTCCACGTCAACGGACCGGACGGCAAGCCCGTCACCAGGTTCGACGTGGAGCACGAGAAGCGGCTGCACCTGGTCGTCGTCCGCCGCGACGGCTCGAACTTCCAGCACGTCCACCCGGAGATGGCACCGGACGGCATGTGGTCGGTGCCGCTCAAGCTCGACGAGGCGGGCAGCTACCGGGTGTTCGCCGACTTCAAGCCGGAAGGCGGCCCCAAGACCACGCTCGGCGCCGACATCCAGCAGGCCGGCGAGTACCAGCCGCGAACACACGAGATCAGTCGCACGTTCACCGTCGACGGCTACGAGGTAACCCTTCAGGGCGACCTCTCCGTCAACGCGGCGTCGACCGTGACCGTACAGATCAGCAGGAACGGTCAACCGGTCACCGACCTGCAGAACTACCTGGGCGCCAAGGGACACCTGGTCGCACTGAGGGCAGCCGACCTCGCCTACCTGCACGTGCACCCCGAGGACGGCGACCAGGTGAAGTTCGCGGTCGAGGTGCCGACAGACGGTACATACCGGCTGTTCCTGGACTTCCAGCACGAGAACAAGGTCCGCACGGCCGAGTTCACGCTCACAACGCACGAGGAGGGCGGTCATGGCCACTGAAACCATCGAAGTCTCGATCGGCGGCATGACCTGCGCTTCCTGCGCCGCGCGGATCGAGCGCAAGCTCAACAAGCTGGACGGCGTCGAGGCCTCGGTCAACTACGCGACCGAGAAGGCCCGCATCAGCTACGCGGGCGACCTCACCCCGGCCGACCTGGTGAAGGTCGTCGAGGACACCGGCTACACCGCCGAGCTCCCCGCCGCCGAGGAACCGGAGGAAGAACACGTCCCGACGAGCACGCTCAAGCAGCGGCTGATCACGTCGGTGGTGCTGGCCGTGCCGGTGATCGCGCTCGCGATGATCCCGGCGCTGCAGTTCACCTACTGGCAGTGGTTGTCGCTCGCCCTCGCCGGACCGGTCGTCACCTACGCCGCGTGGCCGTTCCACAAGGCGGCGTGGACGAACCTCAAGCACGGCGCCGCGACGATGGACACGCTGATCTCCATCGGTGTCGGCGCGGCGTTCCTGTGGTCGCTCTACGCGCTGTTCCTGGGCACCGCCGGCACACCAGGCATGACGCACGGGTTCACGTTCACCATCGAGCGGATGGCCGGCACCGGCAACATCTACCTCGAGGTCGCGGCGGGCGTCACGACGTTCATCCTGGCCGGTCGCTACTTCGAGGCACGGTCGAAGCGCCGCGCGGGAGCGGCGTTGAAAGCACTCCTCGAACTCGGCGCCAAGGATGTCGCGGTCCTCAAGGACGGCCGTGAGGTCCGGATCCCGACCGACCAGCTGAAGGTCGGCGACCGGTTCGTCGTGCGGCCGGGCGAGAAGATCGCCACCGACGGCGTCGTCGAGGAAGGCAGCTCCGCGGTCGACGCGAGCATGCTCACCGGCGAGTCCGTGCCGGTCGAGGTGCGGCCGGGCGACGCGGTCGTCGGGGCCACCGTCAACGCGGGCGGCAGGCTCGTCGTCAAGGCCACGAGGATCGGCTCGGACACCCAGCTCGCGCAGATGGCGAAGCTGGTCGAGGACGCCCAGAACGGCAAGGCCGAGGTGCAACGCCTGGCCGACCGGATCTCCGCGGTGTTCGTGCCGATCGTGATCGCTCTCGCCGTGGGCACACTGGGCTTCTGGCTCGGCACCGGCGGCGGCGCGGGCGCGGCGTTCACGGCCGCGGTCGCGGTGCTGATCATCGCCTGCCCGTGCGCACTGGGGCTGGCCACGCCGACCGCGCTGCTCGTCGGCACCGGACGCGGCGCCCAGCTCGGCATCCTGATCAAGGGGCCGGAGGTGCTGGAGTCCACCCGCCGCGTCGACACGGTCGTGCTCGACAAGACCGGAACCGTCACCGCGGGCCAGATGAGTCTGGTGAGCGTTCACACCACCGAGGACGAGGAAGAAGTCCTCAGGCTGGCGGGCGCGCTGGAACACGCTTCTGAGCACCCGATCGCCAGGGCCATCGTCAAGGCGGCGGGTGAGGTGCCGGCCGTCGAGGACTTCCAGAACGTCGAAGGTCTTGGCGTGCAAGGCGTTGTGAACGGTCACGCGGTGCTCGTCGGCCGCGCGGAGCTGCTCGACGACTGGAGCGTCCAGCTCGACCCGGCACTCACCGAGGCCAAGAAAGCCGCGGAAGGTCAGGGCCGGACAGCGGTGCTGGTCGCGTGGGACGGCAAGGCCCGCGCAGTCCTCGTCGTGGCGGACACCGTGAAGCCGACGTCGAAGGAAGCCGTCGCAGGGCTCAAGAAGCTCGGTTTGCGTCCTGTGTTGCTGACCGGTGACAACGAGGCAGCGGCACGAGCGGTCGCGGCCGAGGTCGGCATCGACGAGGTCATCGCCGAGGTGCTGCCCGCGGACAAGGTCGACGTCGTGAAGCGCCTGCAGGACGAGGGCCGCGTGGTCGCGATGGTCGGCGACGGCGTGAACGACGCCGCCGCGCTCGCCCAGGCCGACCTGGGCCTGGCGATGGGCACCGGCACGGACGTCGCGATCGAGGCCAGCGACCTCACACTGGTGCGCGGTGACCTCAACGCCGCGGTCGACGCGATCCGGCTGTCGAGGCGCACGCTCACAACGATCAAGGGCAACCTGTTCTGGGCATTCGCCTACAACGTCGCCGCTCTCCCGCTGGCGGCGCTCGGCCTGCTCAACCCGATGATCGCGGGTGCGGCGATGGCGTTCTCGTCGGTGTTCGTGGTGAGCAACAGCCTGCGCCTGCGCAGCTTCCGCTGACACGACCCTCACGGGCGGCCGCGTAACCTCGGCACATCCCTCTTCCGATTCCGCTGGAGCAGATGTGCCGAGGTTCGCCCTGGTCGTGGCGCTGCTGACGGCGCTGGCCGCATGCACCTCGACCCCGCCCGCACCCGCGCCGGCACCGACGTCGAGCAGCACCCGGCCACCGGCTCAGCAGCAGGTCTACGTGTCGATCGGCGACTCGTACGCGACCGGCCTCGCCCCCGGTGGGCCCGCGGAGAGCTTCGCCCAGATCGTGGCGAAGAAGTCCGATCTCAAGCTCCTCAACCTGGCCTGCAACGGCGCCACCTCCGCAGACCTCGCCACCAAACCCGCCTGCGGGCCCGACGCGGCCGGCCGGACCCAGCTCGACGCGGCCGTTGAGGCGTTGCGCGGCAAGAACACCGGGCTGGTCACCGTCGTGATCGGCGGCAACGACCTGGTGCCGTGCGCGGTGGCCCAGGACCCGGTGCAGTGCGCGTCCAGGACCGTCACCGACATCAGGACCAACGTCGCCGCCACGCTCACCCGGCTGCGGGAGGCCGCGCCGGACGTGAAGATCGTCGGACTGACCTACCCCGACGTCTTCCTCGGCGCCTGGGTGAACCCGTCCTTCCCCAACGGGAAGAACATCGCCCGTTTGTCCGTCACGATGTTCCAGGACTTCAACACCACGATCGCGGCCGAGTACGCGAAGTTCGGCGCCAAGTTCGCCGACGTCACCA
Organism: Lentzea sp. NPDC006480; assembly: GCF_040611995.1. Taxonomy (NCBI): domain Bacteria; kingdom Bacillati; phylum Actinomycetota; class Actinomycetes; order Pseudonocardiales; family Pseudonocardiaceae; genus Lentzea; species Lentzea sp. NPDC006480. The sequence continues at coordinate 1,579 of NZ_JBEXPJ010000043.1, read as the reverse complement.
GATCGACCGGTGCGTACAGCGACCTGGCCGAACTCACCCAGGACCCCAAATACGGCCAGATCCCCGCCTCGGTCGCCAAGGTGTGCACGCTCACATACTTCTGCGACCGCACCGACGTGCACCCGACCCCGGCGGGCCACCAGGCCATCGCGGACGCCGTCACCACTGCGGGCTGACAGCACTCTCACGGAGAGTTGCGTACCCTCGACACATCGGTGTCGAATGAGAAGGAGCCCGCGTGCCGAGGATTGCCCTGGTCGTGGTCCCGGTGGCGGCACTGCTGACGCTGACCGCGTGCACCGCGGCCCTGCCCGGCGCCGCTCCCGACACCGAGAGCGTCAAGCAGCCCGGCCAGCTCACGTACGTCTCGCTCGGCGACTCCTACGCCACGGGCTACGGACCTGGGGGAATCGGCGAGAGCTTCGCGCAGATCGTGGCCCGCCAGGAGAACCTGCACCTGCTCAACCTGGCCTGCAACGGCGCCACCTCCGCAGACCTCCTCACCCAGCCCGCGTGCGGGCCCGAGACCGAGGGCAGGACCCAGGTCGACGCGACCGTCGACGCGTTGCGCACCGGCGAGGTCGGCCTGGTCACGATGGTGATCGGCGCCAACGACCTGCTGGAGCCGTGCGCGGTGGCCGAGGACCCCGGCAGCTGCGCGACGGCGGCGGCCACCGACACCAAGAACAACATCGACACCATGCTCACGAAGATGCGCGCGGCGTCGCCGGACGTGAAGATCGTCGGACTGTCCTACCCGGACGTCTTCCTCGGCGCGTGGGTCAACCCGGAGTTCCCGAACGGCGAGGACGTCGCCCGCGCGTCGGTCAAGCTGTACGAGGACTTCAACGGCGAGATCGCCGCCGAGTACGCGAAGTTCGGCGCGAACTACGTCGACGTCACCAGCAGAACCGGTGGTTACGGCGCGCTGACCGACCTGACCCAGGACCCGAAGTACGGCGAGATCCCGTCACCGGTCGCCGAGGTGTGCACGCTCACCCACTACTGCGACCAGGGCGACGTGCACCCCACCCCGGCGGGCCATCAGGCGATCGCGGACGCGGTCATCGCCGCGGGTCGCTGAACTTCGCTCACATCGACCGGGACGAACTGGCCTGCGCAGGTGACGTCGATCCTCACCTCGCGGTCCTGCAGACCTGTCGCGATCTTCGCGGGCGTCCACTCCCCCAGCAGGTACTCGCGCTCGGACGCTTCCAGCGCTCGCGTTCCCAGTGATCGAAACCACGAGGGCAACCCGTGAACTGCGGGCAGGGTTGTCCCCGTATTACCCGAAAGCCTCTGTCGGTCGGCGGCGCCGGCTGACAGGCTCTGGAACCGTTGCCGCAGCGAGGAAGTGTTCGATGACAGTGCTCCCGCAAAGCATGGACGCCCTGCACCGGCTGAACGACGCCGTCGACGGGTTCCTCCGCAGTGAGAAGGAGTTCAACCTCACCGATCCCGCGACGCACATGCTGGTCGGCGGCCGCTTCCGCACGCTGGGCACGCGGATCGGCGGGTGGCTGTCGAACACCGAGATCGGTTCGAGCTCCGCCAGAACGTTCTCCAGGCGGACGGTGTT
>NZ_JBEXPJ010000042.1:0-62333 GCF_040611995.1 Lentzea sp. NPDC006480 | reverse complement strand
ATGTACCGCAACGGCACCTCGCTGCAGCTGGTCCTGGGCAGGCTCGTCCGCAGGCCGAAAGCGCCGTTCACGGCTCACTTAGGAGGCGTAGTCCTCCAGCATCTCGGTGACGAGGGCCGCGATCGGCGAACGCTCCGAGCGGGTCAGGGTGACGTGCGCGAAGAGCGGGTGGCCCTTCAGCTTCTCGATCACCGCCGCCACGCCGTCGTGCCTGCCGACCCGCAGGTTGTCGCGCTGCGCCACGTCGTGCGTCAGCACCACCCGCGAGTTGCTGCCCAGCCGCGACAGCACGGTCAGCAACACGTTGCGCTCCAACGACTGCGCCTCGTCGACGATCACGAAGGAGTCGTGCAGCGAGCGGCCGCGGATGTGGGTCAGGGGCAGGACCTCGAGCATGCCTCTGTCCAGCACCTCCTCCAGCACCGCCTGGCTCACCAGTGCGCCGAGCGTGTCGAACACCGCCTGCGCCCACGGCCCCATCTTCTCGTTCTCGCTACCCGGCAGATATCCGAGCTCCTGGCCACCGACCGCGTACAACGGCCGGAACACCACGACCTTGCGGTGCTGCCTGCGTTCCATCACCGCTTCGAGGCCGGCGCACAACGCCAGCGCCGACTTTCCGGTGCCCGCACGCCCGCCCAGCGAGACGATGCCGACATCGGAGTCGAGCAGCAGGTCCAGTGCGATCCGCTGCTCAGCGGACCTTCCGTGCAGTCCGAACGCCTCCCGATCTCCGCGCACCAGCTTGATCTGCTTGTCCGCGGTCACCCGGCCCAGAGCGCTCGAGGTGCCCGCCAGCAACCGGACTCCGGTGTGGCAGGGCATTTCCGCGATGTGCTCCAGGTCCTCGTACTGGGTCGGGTCGACGACGTTCTCCTTGAACAGGCTGTCCACCAGGGACTGTGGAACGTCCATATCGGACATTCCCGTCCAGCCTGACAGGGTGACGTCGTGCGCCCGGTACTCCTCCGCCTGCAGGCCGACCGATCCGGCCTTGACCCGCAGCGGCATGTCCTTCGTCACCAGGGTGACGTTGCGCCCCTCAGCAGCGAGATTGAGGGAGCAGGCGAGGATTCGGGCGTCGTTGGAGTCCGTTCGGAAACCTGATGGCAACACCTCCGGGTCGGAGTGGTTGAGCTCGACGTGCAAGGTGCCCCCCACATCCCCGATGGGGATGGGCGAATCGAGGCGACCATGCCGCAAGCGCAGGTCGTCGAGCAGACGCAGCGCCTCCCTGGCGAACCAGCCCAGTTCGGGGTGGTGGCGCTTGCCCTCCAGCTCGCTGATCACCACGAGCGGGAGCACGACCTCGTGCTCCGCGAACCGGGTGGGGGCGAGAGGATCGGACAGCAGTACCGACGTGTCCAGCACATATGTCGTCAAGGCTGGAGCGGCGGACTTGCGCCTGGGGGAGGAACTGCGCGATGAGCCTGAGGTACGGCTCGCGGGACGTCGTGCGTTCACGGCAACTCCCTCACGAACGCGGCACCCGCGTCCGCTCCTCGCTGGGCCAGGCACAACCCTGATTGATCGTCTTGCCGTCCGCCGGTGAGGCGTCAGGCAGGTCGACCACGAGGGCCGGGTGCCGGCCCCCTCGCGACGTTGTCAGCCACGATCAGGACCTCCCTGCGCGGTCCGCAGTGGTCGCGTCCCGCCACTTTTGAAGTTACCTGCGGAAGTACCCCGTCTGCATGAAGCCACACAGGTGAATCCCGATTTGTCACCTGCGCGAAAACAACCCGAAACGTGACCGTAGCCGTGTTTTTGCTGGTCAGATGCTGTTTTCCTGCGTGTTGCGCGCCAACCACGACAGACCGTCCCGCACCTGGGTTTCCAGCGATTTCGGGGTCAGGGGCTCGTCGAGAAGTCTCAGATAGCGGGAGTCGAGCGACTCGCCGGGCGCGCGGACGTCCAGCCACGCCCTCACCAGGCGCACTCCTTCGACGTATGTGGTCGTGTACGCGCGCCACAGCGGGTCTGCCAGAAAACGAACCATTTGCCGTGCGCGACGGTCGGGGACTAGCAGCCACCTGCGCAGATGTGCAACCACGTCATCCTGATCCGCACCCCGATCGTGTAGCAGCAGAGCGGCGTCCTGCCGCACCGTGAGCAGGCCCGATGCCGCCGACTCGACCTTTTCGGACAGTTCGCCGTCCATTCGCAACCCGAGGTCGCGGAAGATCTGCTCCGTCCACACGCCCCAGCCGGGCCCGACCGCGGCGTGCAGGCCGAGGTCCGCCATGCCCTCGGCCATCAGGCACTGCGGCGTGTTGATCAGGAAGATCGACTGCTCGGCGTGGCCCCGTTTGGCGACCAGGCCCGCGTCCTTGCGGCAGTGCTCGGTGTGGTGGCCCGGATAGGACTCGTGCGCGACCAGGTGCGGCAGGTTCGACATGCGGTGGCCGAGGTCGGCGTTGATCGCGACCCGGCTGCGGTAGCCGCCGAGGTAGTAGTTGAAGCCGCTCCACGGCTTGTTCGTGACGACCTGGTACTCGACGATCTCCTGCTCGGGCAGCGCGTACTTGCGGCGTACGCGGTCCCTCAGCGCGCTGGAGACGGCCTGCACGGCGCCCTGGAGCCTGCGCACGGGCACTTCGTCGGCCGCGCGGTAGGCGGTGAGGCGCTCGGCGAGCGAACCGGCGCCGGGCAGCAGTGCGTCGAGGTTGCGGTGGGCCTGCGCGTACGCGTCCTCGTCGCCGGGGCGGATGCGGACCTGGAAGTACTGCTCGACCTCGTCGACGAACGTGACGCGCTCGCCGGCGAGCTTGCGCGCGGTGCACTCCAGCGCTCGGAGATGTGCGTGGAGGAACTGTTTGCGCTGGTCGGCGAGGTCTGCGGCGCCGAGTTCGCCCTGGAGTTGCCGCGCGTGACCCGCCAGTGCCCTCGGGTCGAGGCGCGGCTCGTTGTCGACGGCGCGGCTCAGCGCGGGGTCGCCGGTGAACGAGTCCACGAACCCGGACACGAGGCGCCCGAGCCGCAGCCCGAGAACCAGATATCCGCGCACCAGCTCGTCAGCGTCCATGAGTCGGAGAGCGTACGGCGTCTACCACAGGGGCTTACTCGCGACCGAATCGTGAATAAAAGGCCACCTGATCGGGGAATGTTGTTGATCTTGACGTCACACAATGGGGTCACGGAGGCGGTCAATCGAGATCTTCACCGATAGCGTCTCCGCCCGGAGACCCCACCCTCCGGAGATCCCCGAAGACTCCGGAAATGACGGGGATAACCCGACATGAAGGAGATTGACGTGAAGAAGGTTTGTGCCGCGGTTGCCGCCGCAGCTGCGCTGTCCCTTGCGTTCGCCCCGGCCGCCATGGCCGGCGAAGGCCACGGCCACGGTGGACACCACTGGAAGAACGGCCCGCTGCTGGTTGCCCTGAACGGCAACAACCTCAACGGCACGATCGGTGCCTGTGGCAACAACGTCGGCGTCTTCGGTGGTGCCGTGCCGATCAACTCGCCGTCGATCACCGAGACCTGCGCCGCCGGCGGCATCGTCGACGAGGGCTGATCTCCCTTTTAGTTCTGCCTCTGGGGGCGTCATTCATGGCGCCCCCAGAGTTGTTTCACCCCGTTAAAACCTTCATGAGGAGAAAAATCGTGCTGAAGAAGGCAGGCGCCGCCCTCGGTGTGGCCGCCGCGTTCATTGCCATCGGTTCCCCGGCGATGGCCGTTCAGGGCCACGAGTGGGAGAACGCGCCGCTGCTGGTCGTCGGCAACGCGAACAACCTGAACCTGGTTGGCGGCGTGTGCGGCAACAACGTCGGTGTGTTCGGTGGAGCGGTTCCGGTGAACTCGCCCTCCATCACCGAGACCTGCGCCGCGGGCGGCATCGAAGACGGTGTCGAGTGGGGCGACGACGAGTGATCTCGTCACTGCTGTGAAAGGGGCGCTCACCGATCGCGGTGAGCGCCCCTTTCGCGTCAGTTCCCGTACCTGCGGTGGCGTTTGGCGTACTCGCGCATGGCCCGCAGGAAGTCGGTGCGCCGGAAGCCGGGCCAGTAGGCCTCGCAGAACCAGAACTCCGAGTGCGCGGACTGCCACAGCATGAACCCGGAGAGCCGCTGCTCACCGGACGTGCGGATGATCAGGTCCGGATCCGGCTGCCCGGACGTGTAGAGGTGCTCGGCGATGTGGTCGACGTCCAGGACCTCGGCCAGCTCCTCGATGGTGCCGCCGCGCTCGGCGTGCGACTGCAGGAGCTTCCGGACGGCGTCCGCGATCTCCTGCCTGCCGCCGTACGCCACCGCGACGTTGACCTGAATGCCCTTGCGGTCCTTGGTCTTGTTCGCCGCGTTCGTGAGCCGCTCGGCGTGCTCCTGGGGCAGCATGTCGATCGCGCCGACGTGCCGCACCTTCCACGGCTTGCCGTCCTCGGCGAGCTCGTCGGTGATGTCGGCGATGATGTCGAGCAACGGCGCCAGCTCTTCGGCGGGCCGGTTGAGGTTGTCGGTGCTGAGCATCCAGAGAGTGACGACCTCGACACCGCTGTCACCACACCACTCGAGCAGTTCCAGGATCTTGCGCGCGCCGGCCCGGTGCCCGTGCGCGACGTCCGTGAACCCGGCCTCGCGCGCCCACCGCCGGTTGCCGTCGAGGACCACACCGACGTGCTTGGGCACCTGTGTCCCGCTCAGCTCGCGCCGGAGAATCCACTCGTAGAAGTGGATAGCGACGTCTTTCACACGGGTGCGGAGTGCCACGTCCGAACAGCGTACGCCGTGCAAGCTTCATCACTGCGTCATGGTCCGAAACCTACGGTCGCGTAACCTGGCTTCTTGTGACCACAGCGACCATTCCTCCACAGCCCGGACTGCGGCCGCGCCTTCGTGGGTGGCTGCACCTCTGGTCCTTCATCGCCTCCGTGGCGACAGGCGCGACCCTGATCGCCCTTGCAGCGTCCACAGTGTCCGCACGCGCCGCGCTGGCCACTTCGGTCTACGGCCTGACCGTGCTCGGCTTGTTCGGCGTCTCCGCGCTCTATCACCGCGTGACGTGGAAGTCCGAGCGCGTGCGCACGTGGATGAAGCGCCTCGACCACTCGATGATCTTCGTGTTCATCGCCGGCACCTACACGCCGTTCGCTCTGCTGGCGATGGATGCTTCTACTGGGCGCATCGTGCTGACCGTCGTGTGGATCGGTGCCGTGCTGGGCGTGACGTTGAAGCTCGCCTGGCCGCACGCGCCGCGGTGGCTCGGGGTGCCGATCTACATCGCCCTGGGCTGGGTTGCCGTCTTCGTACTGCCTGAGCTGTTGCACCACGCCGGGGTTGCGGCACTGGTGTTGCTGTTGGTGGGTGGGGCGCTTTACACCGCTGGCGCTGTCTTCTACGCGACTCGGTGGCCCAACCCGTGGCCGCAGGTGTTCGGGTATCACGAGTTCTTCCACGCGGCGACCGTGGTGGCGGCGATCTGCCACTACATCGCCATCTGGCTCGCGATGTACTCCTGACCTTGTGTCTTCTAGCTAGATGATCTTGTCAGGCCGTCTCCAGGCCGTCAGCCCGCTTCTTCGGCTTGAAGAGCGCGTTGGCGGCCTTGCGGCTCTTGTCGCCGCTGGACGGCATCAGGTGGGTGTAGACGCGCAGCGTGAAGCCCGGATCGTGGTGTCCGAGGTTGATGCTCAGCGACTTGACCGAGACGCCGCCCTCCAGCTGACAGGACGCGTACAGGTGCCGTAGTGCGTGCATCCCGTCGTCCTGGTTGACGTACACGAGGCCCGCCCTCGTGAAGGTGGGCCGCCAGACGCCCATGTTGAACTTCTGTCGTCGGCAGGCGTTCCCGTCCGGCGTCGTCATCAGCAGCCGGACCGTCACGAGCTTCCCGTCAGGCTTCTCCCAGGGCAGTGTGACCGCGACCGGCGGGAACTCCTCCATGTAGTCGTCCAGCTCGTCCAGGACGCCATCCCCGGCCGGCGTGGTGCGCTCCTTATTGCTCTTCGGCGGGGCGAACACGAGCGTGTTCTTCACGATCCGCACCTGGCGGACGATGTGGAGCTCGCGTGCATCGCGGTCGATGTCGTCGGGGGAGAAGCCGAAGATCTCGCCCTGACGCATCCCCGCACCAGCTCCGAGCACGGCAGCGGGCTTGTAGCGAGCAGGCAGCGCGAGCCGGACCGAGTGCAACCGCTTCTCCGGCCAAGGCTTGATCCGGCGTTCCGGCGGTGACGGCCGCTGCACACTCCGTGCCTTACACGCGTTGGAGTGGATGATCTTCTCCTCCACGGCCGCGTTCAGGATGGACGAGAGCCGGTCGAACAGGAGTTGCTGATAGGTGAGCGAGAGGCCTTCCTCGCTCATGCCGGTGATCCAGCCGCGCACCATCGGAATGTCGATTGAGGTGTAACCCAGTGGGCGGACATGAGGACGGGCAGCACGCCAAGCAATTGATCAATCACTGGTACTGGCGTCCCGGCTGGCGACCGGGTAGACGGTTCTACACGTGGCACCTGACTTTTGAACGCCAGGCTGAGCTGCATCGCCTCGTTACCACCTACCAGTCGGTTGTTCACGACTTGGTGATGCTAGACATCGTGCCACTTGAATGGATCCACGTCACGATGCAAGGCCTAGGCTTCGTCGACGAAGTATCAGAACGTGATGTCGAGCGAATAGGGGATGCAGTCTCATTGAGACTTTTAACGGTGCCGAAGCAGCACGTTAGCTTCGAAAGCGCTACCGTTCGGCCGCAAGCGTTGGCTCTCTATCCGAGTCCGGCAGCTCGGTGAGCGCCATCAGGAACGCCGTCCGCAAAGGCATTGAAGACGTTTGGGGCAACGAGCGAGTACCGGAGAGTGCTGTTGAGTTCACTCCGCATCTCTCCGTTGCCTATGTAAACGCGAACGGAGCATCGGACTCAATTCTGGGAAGAATTGAGCAAATTTCTCCTCTGCCAGTGGAATTGTCGATCCAAGAAGTCGCATTGATCGCGCTTGAGCGTACAGGTCATCGTTACGTATGGCAGTCGATAAAGCGTCTCTGCCTATCTTCGCGTTGACCGGCTGTAACGAAGATGCTGGCCGGAGCGATCCACAAGCTAATACAGCCGTCGAAATGCCGATGGAGGACTAGTGTTTCCTCAGTCGTCGCCTCCGCCCGACACTCCTGATCTACTTTCTCATGAGGGTGCTCGAATTGAAGACAGGGTGGCCGATCGTGCACCATGGTTCGGGTTTCTCTATCACAACGCCCTGATTGCCGGACAGCCGTTTATTAGTGGCTTCCTGAATAAGGGTGACGTGCACCGAGCTGCATCGGTTGTGTTTAATCAGGCTTCGTCTGACTTTATTAACCTTTGGTCAGAACTTGCGGACGGAAATGGTCGATCTGCCGTGCGAACGGCCAGGTCATTGATTGAGCACGCAGTGAACATGGCTGACGTGGTGTCAAATAGTTCCCGTGCGGAAAGGTACATGGATCACCTCGGATTTGCTGCCGAGTTCCTAAACGAGTTTGAGCTCGGCCTGGATACCTTGAAGAGAAGTGAACGTCGGAAGGCTAAAGAGCAGCGACGTCACGGGCTCCGAAAGGTGGCTAGTCAGCTGGTAGGCCATCTGGGGCGGTATGGAAAAGGTTTCCGTGCCTCGTGGTCAGAGATGAACCTGAAGGACCGCACAGTCAAGTTTCAGCTTGATGAATTCTATCCTGCATACCGGCTTTGCTCGCTTTTCATACACGGAGCATCGGGGGGTGAGCTAGGGCTAAGTAGGCAAATCGGCGACCAGCGGGTAATTCGGACCGGTCCGGCGATTCATCTATGCCCGTTCGCCTACATCACCGGTATCCGGGCGATGCAGGAAGTGTTGAAGCAGGCAAGCATCGTTGAGCCGACACTCGACTCCTCGCCATTCTCGGACGCGCTTGAAAACCTAGCAAAAGCTTGGCCTTTGTATGTGGAAGTCATGAACAAGATTGATAGGGAAATCTGGCCAGACACCCCACCTCCTCCGCCAATGACTGTGCTCGCGATTGCGCAGAATGGAACTCAACGGTGGTACTGGCACAACCCTGTTGCTCAAGCCCTTATCGAGGCTGAACCTCCTGAGCTCGAAGAGAAGTTCAGGCGAAGCGTTGATGAGATTACGCAGGAGGTAAAAAGGAACCCGGGGCGCTTCTTCTCTAACGATCGGAGATTTGCGACAGTTACCTTTTTTGATCACGTCCGCGTAGTGCCTAAGCGGGATGGCCGCATGGTGCACGCAAGTGCGATACTTCTACGGCCGCACGAGCATCAGCACATCCGTTGGGATCAGTTCGGCCAATCAGGTGACTGATTCGCATCCCTCCGTAACTTATAGAATGGATGAGACTAGTTGGCAGCGAGACCGCGTAGGCGAAACAAACCACCGCGACGGCAACATCAACTTCCGGCTGTCTACCTAGGTGCACTCGCTGCTGACCATCGGCAGCCTAGTCGCGATCGGACACTATTCTGTCTGCGCCGCGGCAAGGCTCAACCATTCAAACAAAAGGTTAACCACGTCAGCGTAGAGAATGACGTCTACACCTTGCTCAATCCTGCTTCGGTGCCGTTGGTTGACGGTGACGAGTACGCAATTGAGAAACTTTGGGGAAAACACGAAAGACAGCTTTCTGTCGCCATCGGTGAGCTGCGCGATGGTTCGTTGTCTGCAAGGACGTGGGCTCAGGTTCTGGTCCCGTTTGTATGCGGCTTGTTGGTTCGCGGGCCGCAGTACAAGCAGCAATACGATGCCTTCCTGGGGAAGATTCCGGGAATTTCTCCTGACAACGCCAATAACGCAAGGCTTATGCGGCTTCAGCGGCTACTCGCGCCCGTAATGGCGGCGCGGTGGCTCGTGTTGCAAGCGACGAGTAGAGCCTCGGCGCTAATTACCAATGATCTCGGTTATATCCCCATGAAACGACTGGACACGGGGCAAATTGGATATGCAATCCCCGTTGCCAGCGACGTCATACTGTGCATTGTGGTCAACCGGGGTCGAAATATTGCCTCACTTGACGAAGATGGGCAATGGCGAGCCGTAGTTGAATATGAAAGCGTGTCCCCGCGTGAGTGTGAAGCCTTTAATCACACGGTCGCCGCCGTTGCGCAGAACGCAGTCTATGGCCCCACTATGGCTTCAGTGTTGAAGGTTCAGGGCGCATTGGAGAGTGGTCCTGTTCAGTTCAACGAACTCTTTCATGCTGAATTCGGATCAATGACGATTCGTGAGTACGATGAAGATTGGCACGGTTTCATCAGTGCTATAGAACTACCGTCAAGCGATCCTGCACTTCACGAATTTCAGATCAACCCAGCCGTTCTGGGGAAAAGTACCTTCCCAGTCATATATCGTGCCCTAAACAGGGAGAGTCGGGTATCGGGTCTGGTATATCGACACCCTAACGTTCAATTGTGTATCGCTGATGTGGATGTAGTCGAGAAGGTACGTTCTCTACCTGATGAGCCCAAGTTCGGACAGCTCTTTGATGAGCTCGGCAATCTTATTCCAGAATAGCGGTCTTCTGCTGTATTCTCGATCATATTCCGTAGATGCGCTCAGAGCTGCGTTCGACTTTCTTTCCCCAGAATCGTATTCGGCTCTCAGTGCCGATCTCAACGCGGACTGCTCGCGTAAAGCGAGCCATACGCTCGGCTACGTCCTTGGAAATTCTGTGATACTGCTCCATCTTGAACTGAGGTCCGCCGGGCCGCAGTGAATAGATTGCTGATCGAAGAGTGAGTGCGACTTCCTGCGCTTCCGTTATTACTGTGATGCCTGCTACAACCTCTAGTTCGGACAGCTTCTGCATTACTTTGGCGAATTCGCTGTCCATCTTGGAGTGAGCAACGGCGATCTGCTCGTGAAGGTCGCTAGTCTCATTCGCGTCGGGCGGCTGACTACGGTGATTGATGTCGCCTAACTGGTCCATGCTGGACGCCAGGTTGTTGCAAGCTTCAAGGTAGTGGTTGACTGCCTGCGCAAAGTCGCCGAATATTTCAATCTCTTTGGACCTGCGCCATTGGCTTAGCTGAACCCTGTTGTTCAGTATTCCGGTCGCGGCGACGTTGATGACGGAAAGGCCGGCCGCTGTGAAGGCTGCGATTGTGGTCCATGTGTCGGCTGCCATAGTCAGCATTATCTGCTCGGGATCTATGCGTGCGTCAGTAGACGGTCTGCGTGTCGCGCAGGATCTTTGCTGAATTGTGCTTTATAGGATCAAGGCGCCGGCGTCGGCGGCGCGCAGTAGGCCGGTCGCGTACCAGCCTGGCCCGCATCCATCCGGGCACGTCGGGCTCCCGCTTCGCTCCGCCCGCCGGCCACGGCGGCGCGGTCCCGTGGTGGCGCGGCAGCGCACCGCCGAAGGCGGAACTTCTCCCAAAGCATGATCAGAGGTAACCGCGCGGACTTGGCCGCGAACGCGTAGCTCAGATGCTGACTGGTCCCGCCGAGGCCCAGGGATCGTTTAACACCGAGCCGCTGACATCAAGGGCGCCCTACGGCGTCGCTGCGCGATGGGCCAAGGCCCACCCTTGACCTCAACGTCTCGGCGCTAACTGGCGGCAAGGGCCGGGGAACCGGGGGCGACCAGCCACCGAGGTTCACCGGAACCGATGCCGGCAGGCGGATGGGAGACGGCGATGAGGACCAGGCGCACGACCAACCCGAACCAGCTCGCTCTGTGGGGTCGCTACGAGATGGAGGCCCTGATGACGATCAAGTGCAGCCGTCTGGTTGTCGTCGCGCAGGCCGCAACATCGCTTCCCAAGATCACGGTGACGGTCGCGGAGCCGACCGGTCTGACGCCCGTGTTCCGCTGCCTCGCCAATCCAGTCCTGATCTTCCGCGCACCAGCCAACCGCAGCACTGATCAACTCCCAGGCCGTCTACAGGCCGTCGGAGTCCGGAAAGGACGAAAACCAGCGAGAACTGTCGAGACATGTTCTCGCTGGTAGACGCGTGTTTCAGCCACCAACCCGCAGGTCACGAGATGACGGCGTTCACAACATCGCCATCTGGCTCGCGATGTACTCCTAGTCGTCCTTCTCGTTCAGTAAGCCGTCGTCGTCTCGGGTCACCGGGCGTTGGGTTACGTGCTCAATCTGCTGAATCACGTCCTCCAGCCGGCTACGGACGAACCCCGCGTAGTCGTCCTTGCGAAGTGCGTCGACTGCGTCGTCGCTGACGAGATGTGAGTCGAAGATTTCAGATATGCTGTCGGAGGCGATTGTGCCTTCGAGGGTTGCGAGGTAGGCACTCGGAGCATTCTTGGCGATCGTCTTGTTGGTCGTCGGGTCAAGCAGTACCCGATTGAGCGCCAACTCAGGGCTTAGCTGCTTGACGGTCTTCTTGGGTGCGTTGCCAAGGTACGCCTTGGGGAAGACGTGGTGAGAGTCAATTCGGTGCTGACGGAGGCGTTCTGGTGTCAGCTTCTCGCCGGTGTGGAAGTCGCGTGCGCCGCTCTGGACGCTCAGCGCGATGAGCCCAGCGTAAATCGCCTTGCGTCGAGTCGTGGCGGTCGCCAAGACGGAGGCGCTGATGTGCAACGTTTCTATTGCTTCCGGCGCGGAAGCAATAGGGTCTTTGACCCACTCAGCCAGTTTGATGTAGTCCGCGCCAGCTTGGCTGTTCGCGCCCTGATCGAAGTTCGAAGTGAAGACGGTGCACCAGAAGTACTGCTTGAGCCTGTCGATGGCAGTCTGCCGGACCGGTCCCTTGAGCTGCATCACGTCTTCCCACACTGCGGCCATCGGTACGAGCAGCATGGAGTACGGGAGCCACTTCGAGCTGATCACTCCACAATCTGAGGCTAGGAGGTCGAGCACCCTTGCGTAGCCGCGGACGCAGCTGTCCCAGTGATCTTTCACGTCTGCGGCGGTTACCTGCGTAAGCACTGTTGAACGCTGAGCGGAGCGGTGCGAGCGGAGAGCGACGGCCTGCATGACGCTATATGGCTCGATTCCGAAGTCGTTGAGGGTCTCGTGCGTGGCCAGCGCATCAGCCCACAGATCGCGCAGTTTCACGTTCTTCGGGTACAGCTTGGCGGTGAGCAGCTCAAAGGCGCCAAGGGGCTTGCCCGTTTTATTCAGCGTCTCAAAGACGTTGCACACCGCGTCGACCGACGTTGACGCTGGCAACGTGACGACTGGAAAACCGTACGACTTGAGCGGCGTCAGAAACTGGTCGCGAACTTGCCGATACAATCGTTTGGTCGCATCGACGTCGATCTTTCCATGTTTGTTGCTGATGTAGTTGTCAAGCCACTCGTCAAACTCCCGGTGCTTGTGCAGCGGGAAGACTTCATTTTCGTACTGGGCTTCTGGCTTCTCAAGGAACCCGTCGTCTTTCGGTCCTTTATCGCGCCAGAAGATCGCCTTGTCGAAGTCGATTTCGGTTGGCGTGAGAACCCTGCCGGCCGTCCGGTCTACTAGTACGGACAGCCGTAGATAGAAGCGCTCGTCGCCGCGGTCGTTCAAGGCTCGGTAGAGGCAGGTCAGCCGCTGCTGTCCGTCCAGAATCAGTTCCTGTGGAGCTGATGCCTTCCCAGGTGCTCCGGCTACGGGTCGCCAGCCGAAGGAGCTGCTGTCGCTGCCCATCGCCCAGAACAACAGTGTTCCGGCGGGATAGCGTGACATGACCGACCGCAGGAGCTCTTGGGTCCGCTTCGGTTCCCATGTGAAGTCGCGTTGGAAATCTGGAATCGTGAGTGAGCCGTCGTGGATCCGATGGATCAGGTTGTCGATCTGGCGCGGGGTGGCCTGAAAGATCGGATCTGCATCATAGCCGCTGGTCACGCGCGGGCTCCGTCTCGCCGTTCTAGATGGGTTATGCATATATACGTGGAGACGTGTCGGCCTGTTACACAAACGGGTGTATGTCACCTGTCCGGACTAGCGGGCCGTACTGGAAAACAAGTGTGGTTTGTAGGGCTTGCCATGGAATCGTCGCTGGCGGCTTACAGGACGGACGAACTTCCAGGGGACCCTGCACATGAACCGGAATCGCGGGCGCGACGAGTGTCGCGATGTACTCCTGACCCGGTGCCGGGTTGCCCGGCACCGGATTCAAGCGTTCAGCGGCCGCCGCGGGCCATGTGCAGGACGTCGAGCGCGGCGTCGAGCTGCTCCTCGCTCAACTTCGACGGCACGTGGCCGCGTTCCAGCACCACCTCGCGGATCGTCTTGCGCTCCTTCAGCGACTGCTTGGCGATCGACGCAGCCTCCTCGTAGCCCAGGTAGCGGTTCAGCGGCGTGACGATCGACGGCGACGACTCGGCGTACTCGCGCATCTGCGAAGCCTGAGCCTCGGTGCCCAAGAGGACCTTGTCGGCCAGCAGACGGGCCACGGCGGCCAGCAGACGCGAGGACTCCAGGACGTTGCGGGCGATGACCGGCAGCATCACGTTCAGCTGGAAGTTGCCCTGGGAGCCCGCGAACGCGACGGCGGCGTCGTTGCCGATCACCTGGGCCACGACCATCATCGTGGCTTCGGAGATCACCGGGTTGACCTTGCCCGGCATGATCGACGAACCGGGCTGGAGGTCGGGGAGGGCCAGTTCGCCCAGGCCCGTGCGGGGGCCGGAGCCGAGCCAGCGGAGGTCGTTGGCGATCTTGAACAACGCCACGGCCGAGGCTCGCAGCTGGCCCGACATCTCCACGACGCCGTCCTGGGTGGCTTGAGCCTCGAAGTGGTCGCGGGCTTCGGCCAGGGGGAGGCCGGTGGCGGAGGCCAGTTCGGTGGCCACCAGGGCGCCGAAGTCCAGCGGCGCGTTCAGGCCCGAGCCGACCGCGGTGCCGCCGATGGGCAGTTCGGCCAGGCGTGGGACCGAGGACCAGAGGCGTTCGACGGAGTAGCGGACCTGGGCGGCCCAGGCGCCGGCTTCCTGGCCCAGGGTGATCGGCACGGCGTCCATGAGGTGGGTGCGGCCGGACTTGACCAGGTCAGCCCACTCGCCAGCGCGCGACTCCAGGACCGCAGCCAAATGCTCGAACGCCGGGACGACGTCCTGCACGACGGCCTCGGTGGCGGCCACGCGCAGGGTCGTGGGGAAGGTGTCGTTGGACGACTGCGAGGCGTTGACGTGGTCGTTCGGGTGGACGTCGCGGCCCAGCGCACGAGTCGCCAGGGTGGCGATGACCTCGTTGGCGTTCATGTTCGAGGACGTGCCGGAACCTGTCTGGAAGACGTCGACCGGGAACTGGTCGTCCCACTTGCCGGCGGCCACGTCGTCGGCGGCGGAGGCGATCGCCGAGGCCACGTCGTCGTCCAACACGCCGAGGCGGGCGTTGGCCCGGGCCGCCGCTGCCTTGAGCAGGCCCAGGGCCCTGATCTGGGCGCGTTCCAGGCCTCGACCGGAAATCGGGAAGTTCTCGACCGCGCGTTGGGTTTGGGCGCGCCACAATGCATCGACCGGTACCCGGACCTCACCCATCGTGTCGTGCTCGACGCGGTACTCCTGTTCAGACATACCTCCGAGTCTCTATCGTCGATCACAGCACTGCCACCCACCACTGGCAGAAGGGCCGTCTCATGGAGCGTGACGTCGACCTCCTCATCGTGGGCGCTGGTCCCACGGGGTTGTTCGCCGCTTACTACGCAGGCTTCCGGGAAATGAACGTCGCCGTGGTCGACGCGCTGCCAGAACCTGGCGGCCAGGTCACCGCGATGTATCCGGAGAAGATGATTTACGACGTGGCCGGGTTCCCCGCGGTGCGCGGGCGCGACCTCGTCAACGGTCTGGTGGAGCAGGCAGGGCAGTTCAAGCCGACCTACCTGCTCGGCAGCCAGGCCCGCACGCTTGAGTCCACAGAGGACGGTCTGACGATCGGACTCGCGGACGGTTCGACGATCAACACCAAGGCCGTGCTGATCACGGCGGGCATGGGCGAGTTCAACCCGCGCCCGCTGCCCGCCGGCGACGGCTGGCTGGGCCGGGGCATGGTGCACTTCGTGCCGGTGCTTGCTGAGCACGCGGGGCAGCACGTCGTGATCGTCGGCGGTGGCGACTCGGCGTTCGACTGGGCGCTGGCACTGCACCCGATCGCGGCGAGCGTCACGATCGTGCACCGCAGGGCCAACTTCCGCGCGCACGCCGCCACCGTGCGGCAGGTGCGGGAGCTCGGCGTCGAGATCATCACCGACGCCGAGGTGCTGGCCCTGCGCGGCGAGTCGCTGTCCGAAGTGGACATCAAGGTCAAGGGCGAGGACGTGAAGACGTTGCCCGCGCAGACGGTTGTCGCGGCGCTCGGGTTCACGGCCGACCTCGGACCGATCGAGTCGTGGGGCCTGGAGCTCGACCACCGCGCGGTCGTCGTCGACACCACGATGAAGACCAAGCTCGACCGGGTCTACGCGGCGGGCGACGTCGCGCAGTACCCCGGCAAGGTCAAGCTCATCGCCACCGGGTTCGGGGAGGCGGCGACGGCGGTCAACAACATCGCGGTCCTGCTCAACCCGTCCGCCCACCTCTTTCCCGGGCATTCCAGCGACGCGAGCTGATCGCGGCTGGCAGGATCCGCGAGCATGGCGAGAATTTTGGCCGTGCTCGCGGCCTGCCTGTTCCTGGGGGGCTGTGCCGACTGGCCGCCGTACGCCGTGCGGACGGGTCCGCACGGCGGTGTCGAGATCGTTTACGCCAACTGCGACCGGGAGACCGAGAAGCTCGTCCAGATCGCGTTCGTGGTGGTCGAGGGGGACACCTACGACGAGAACGAGCCGAGGATCTGGCAGCTCGACTTCCCCACGCCCACCGCGCTGACCTCGGTCGAGGTCGGGCAGACGCCGCAGGGCGCGGTGGAGACGATCCCTTACCGGCGACCGGATCCGCAGCAGCCGGTCAACGTCGTGATCGCCTACGACGAGCGGACTCATGCCAGTGAAGAGGTCTTCACCCTCGACGAACTGGACGACGGCAAGACGCTCTACCACTACAAGTGGCGCTCGCCGAAGGAGTTCGACGAGCGGTGTGACTAGAAGCGCGTCGCTGCTAGGTGGCCGGCAGCGGGGCCGGGTCGTGGTTCGCCAAGTGCTGGAAGATGATCGACGTCCGCCAGCCGACGATCTCCTTGCGCTGGCTCAACCGGTCCACCAGGAACGCGTGCAGGTGCTCGTTGTCCTGTGCGCCCACGTGGATCACGAAGTCGTCGCTGCCCGCCATCACGAACACCGCCGTCACCTCGGGCAACCCGGCCGCGAAGGTCTTGAACGCGTCGATCACCATCCGGCTCAGCGGCCGGACCTGCACCGACACCAGCGCCTGCACGCCGCGGTTCAGCGCGGCCGGGGCGATGTCGGCGTGGTAGCCGCGGATCACACCGCGTTCGCGCAGCAGCCGGGTGCGTTCCAGGCAGGTGGACGGGGCGACGCCGACCTTGCGGGCGATGTCGCGGTTCGACTGCCGGGCATCGCGCTGCAGTTCCCGCACGATCGCCGAATCAAGTTCGTCCATCTCGCTCCCTGCGGCTCCAGATCGAATGATGTTCGGCGGGGCGGTGAAACCGCTGGCGTTCACCCTAACTTCGAACCCGAATGGTGGCGGAAGTTCGGGAGGAACGCAGATGTGGGAACACGAGCAGCTCGTCGTGCGCACCGGGCGGCGGTCGGGGATGACCACGATGGTCGCGCTGCACTCGACCGCGGCCGGGCCCGCGGTCGGTGGCTGCCGGATGAAGGCGTACCCGGAGATCACGGACGCCGTCACGGACGTGCTGCGGCTGTCGAAGGCGATGACGCTCAAGTGCGCGGGCGCCGGAATTCCGCACGGTGGAGCCAAAAGCGTGATCGTGGTCGACCGCGAGCTGACGCCGGAGCTCAGGCGTGCCGTCCTGCTCGACCACGCTGATCTGATCAACGAGTTCGACGGTGCCTACCTCGCGGGGCCTGATGTCGGCACCGGGCCGCAGGACATGCTCGTGCTCAGGGAACGCACCCCGCACGCCTACTGCCTGCCTGCGGAGCACGGCGGCACCGGTTCGTCGAGCGGGCCGACGGCGCGGGGTGTGCTGGCCGCGCTCAAAGCGGCGGCGCAGCACGTGTTCGGGACGCCGGACCTCGCCGGGAGGAAGGTCGTCATCAGCGGGTTCGGCTCGGTGGGGCAGCTGGTCGCGCAGGGTCTCGAAGGTGCTGAGGTGATCGTTTCCGACGTCGACGAGAGCAAGCGGACGGGGGAGTTCGGCTGGGTTCCGCCGGAGCAGGCCTACCGGACGAAGGCCGACGTGCTCGTGCCCGCTGCGGTGGGCGGGGTGCTGAGCCCGGAAGTGGTGCGGGACCTGGACGTTGCGCTGATCGTCGGTCCCGCCAACAACCAGCTCACCGAGGACGGAGTCGCGGACCTGTTGGCAGAGCGTGGGATCGTGTGGGTGCCCGACCACATCGTCAGCGCGGGCGGGGTGATCTACACGCTCGCGCGGGAGGACGACGGAGCTGACCACGAGACCGCGCTGAAGAGGGTGGACGGCATCGAGGCGACGGTGCGGAAACTCCTCGGCCCGTAGGCTCGGCCGATCACAGGCTGCCCACCGGCCTCGCCGGTCGCGTGTCCGTGCTGGGACGCGACCGGCGAGGCCGATGGACAGTCATCAATCAAGGAAGCACCTGAACCTTCTCGCCGATGGCCAGGTTGTCGAAGAACACCACCGACGCGTCGGCCGGGACGTGCACGCAGCCGTGCGACGGAACGTTGACGTCACCCTGGTGGAACGCGATGCCGGTCGTGGTGAAGTACACCGCGTTCGGCATCGGGCCGTTGTAGGGAACGCTCCAGTCGTTCTTCACCTTGCGCAGCACGGAGAACATGCCGACCGGGGTCTCGTACCCCGGCTTGCCGTGGCTGATCGGGACCGGGCCGTAGCTCACAGCGCCGTTGTAGACCAGCCAGGCGCGGTTCGCGCCCTTCTCCAGGCACGCTCCGTTGTAGACGGTGCAACCGCCCGCAGCTTGCGCGGGTACCGCGAATCCGAGGATCAGGAGCACCGTCGCGATGAGAACTCGCATCTCACATCACCCCTCAGTAGTGGAGTAACCACTACCAGGTGATCTGAATCATCCACTTATGCAACCACCTGAACCGTCTCGCCGATCGAGAGGTTCTGGAAGTAGTACTGGGCGGCGGTGGGATCCAGGTGGATGCAGCCGTGCGACGGAACGGTCAGCGAGCCTTCGTGGAACGCGATACCGCTGTCGGTGAAGTACGTCGACCACGGCATGGGCCCGTCGTACGGGCGGCTCCACTCGTCCTTCACCTTGCGCAGCACCGGGAACTTGCCCAGCGGTGTCTCGTAACCCTTGCGGCCACTGGTGATCTGCACCGGGCCGTACGCGATCTTGTCGCCGCGCAGGATCCACGACTGGTTCGTGGAGAGCTGGATGCACGCGCCGTCGCTGATGTCGCACGGCGTCGGCTTCACGACCGGAGCGGGTGGCGGGGGTGGCGGCGGCGGAGGTGGCGTCTCTGAAGAAGAAAGTGCCACGGACGACGAAGACGTTGCGGCAGGTGATGAAGAAGATGGTGGCGCTGTAGGAGTTTCCGCGTGCACGGCCCCCTGCGCGCACCCTGCCACCGACATCAACGCGACCGCCACGAGCAGCATCCGCATCGCGCACCCCCTCAGTGATTCATCCCTTGCCGAAGTAGACGACCGGAGGATCACTCAGGTTGCAAAGCGGAGGGCCCGCCTCCGGTAACAGTTGGGAGACGGGCCCTCGGAATGCGTTTACCGGCTGACTACAGACCGCCGACGTTCGTGCTCACCCAGGAGCGGTAGTACGAGACGTCCACGTAGATCGACGGAGCGGTCGCGCAGGTGGAGCCACCACCGGAACGGCTGGTCGCGCCGATGAGCTCCCAGCGGCCGGACACGGACTTCACCTGCGGGCCACCCGAGTCGCCGTAGCAGGCGCCCTTGTTGCCACCGGTGTTGTTCGTGCAGATCTCCGACGCGGCCGCGATGCCGGCGCAACGGCTGTCCGCGACGATCGACGTGTTGAGCTCCTGCAGGGTCACCGGAGCACCACAGCCGCCGCGGACCGGGCAGGTCTGGCCCCAGCCGATGATGCGGGTCGCGGTGCCGACCGGGCCGGACGCCGCGGAGATCGCGATCGGGGCCTGGCTGACCGACGTGTTGAGCTGCACCAGCGCCAGGTCGGCTGACGGGTGCGTGATGATCCGCGAGGCGCCGGTCGTGGTGCCGCCGCTGGTGCGGTTCGTGGTGCCGATCCGGGTGCGGATCGAGCCCGCGGACTGTCCGGCGACGCAGTGCTTCGCCGTCACGACCCAGTTGGCCTTGATCAGCGAGGCGCCGCAGAAGTGGCTGCCGGAGGTGCTCTGCAGCGACACCATGAACGGGTAGACCTGAGACGCGTTGGTCCCACCGACGATCATCGTGCCCATGTCGCCGTCGGCGGTCGGGGCGGGAGCCGCGGTGGCCGCTGCGGCCGAGGCGAGCAGAGCGCCCGCGGCCACGGCGATTGCGGAGAACAACGAACGTGCCCTCATCGTTGAGTCCTTTCCTGAACCCGGCGCAGGGTTGCCGGGGTCAGGACAGGAAACTAGGGACGAAGGTCACATCGTCACTAGGGTCACTCGTCTGGTCACCGTGCGTTGACAGTTCACAGCAAATAGGACAATCAGGGCAGCGGCTGCTGCACGTCCTCGGGCAGGTCGAAGTCCACCGAGGCGTATTCGCGCAGCTTGTGCAGGCTGTGGAAGCCGTCGATCATGCGCACGGTGCCGGACTTGGATCGCATGACGATGGACTGCGTCGTGCAGCCACCTGCCCGGTAGTGCACGCCGCGCAGAAGGTCTCCATCGGTCACGCCCGTGGCGCAGAAGAAGACGTTGTCACCCGACACGAGATCGTTCGTAGTGAGCACGCGCGACAGGTCGTGGCCCGCACCGATCGCCTTCTCGCGCTCTTCGTCGTCCTTGGGCCACAACCGGCCCTGGATCGCGCCACCGACGCATTTCAGCGCCGCCGCCGCGATGATGCCCTCCGGCGTGCCACCGATGCCGATGAGCATGTCCACGCCCGACGTCGGACGTGCCGCCGCGATCGCGCCCGCCACGTCGCCGTCGGAGATGAAGTGGATGCGCGCACCGGCCTTGCGCACCTCGGCGACGATCGACTCGTGCCGGGGCCGGTCCAGGATGCACACGTTCACGTCGGACACGTCGCTGTGCTTGGCCTTCGCGACGCGGCGGATGTTCTCCGCGATCGGCGCGGTGATGTCGATGACGTCGGCCGCCTCCGGGCCCACGGCGAGCTTCTCCATGTAGAACACGGCGGAAGGGTCGAACATCGCCCCGCGCTCGGCCACGGCCAGCACGGCCAGCGCGTTCGGCATGCCCTTGGCCATCAGCGTGGTGCCGTCGATCGGGTCGACCGCGACGTCGCAGTCCGGACCCTCGCCGTTGCCGACCTCTTCGCCGTTGAACAGCATCGGCGCTTCGTCCTTCTCGCCCTCGCCGATGACCACGACACCGCGCATCGACACGGTGTGGATCAGCTTGCGCATCGCGTCGACCGCGGCGCCGTCACCGCCGTTCTTGTCGCCGCGTCCCACCCACCGGCCGGCGGCCATGGCCGCTGCCTCGGTGACGCGCACGAGCTCCAACGCCAGGTTCCGGTCCGGGGCTTCGCGACGTCGTTCCGCGGGGGTGTTCACCATTGCGCGCCTCCATGCGACTACTCAGCGTGCCGGGTTTGTGATCGGCATTCTGAATCCTTGCACGGGATCACGCCTCGGAAACGTCCTCCTCGACCACAGCGAGAGCTGCATCGATTCGCTCGCGCGCACCGGCGAGATGCTGCTCACACGTCTTGGCGAGCACCTCACCGCGTTCCCACAGGGCGAGTGAGTCCTCCAGCGACAGGCCACCGGCCTCCAGCTTGCGGACGACCTCGACCAGTTCGTCGCGGGCGGCTTCGTAACCCAGTGGAGTTCCGTTTTGGGTGGTTTCCGAACTCACGCGGACTGGCTCCTCAGGCGGCTCAACACGGTCGCGACGGCCAGGTCGTATCCGACGAGCGCCTCCGCGAACTCTTCGCCGTCACCCTCTCGCACGGCCTCGTCGATGAGCGCCTCGGCCTCCGCGACGCGCCGGTACTGGACCGTGCCGGCGGTGGCTTCGCTCAGGTCGTGCAGCGTGAGGATCAGCGTGCGGCGGCTCTTGGTGTCGCAGTCGCCCACCATCGCCGTCCAGCACTCCGCCGCGGCGCGGTTCGCCGCCTCCGCCTTCGTCCGCAGTCCCGAGGTGCAGTTGCCGGCCGCCTCCATGGTCAGGGGCAGGAACACGGCATCACGCATCATCGGTACCTCCCCCTTCCGCACTGGTGACCACTGCTCCCACTGCTCCGTCAACGACGCGTACCCGCAGCTGTGTTCCGCTCGGCGCGTCCGACACAGAACGCAACACGCCGTCGGGCCCGTCAGGTGTGACGAGTTGCACAACGGCGTATCCGCGCGCCAGCGTGGCGGCTGGTCCGAGGGTCGTCAAGCGGGCTTTCGTCCCGGACAGGTGGACGTCTTCCCGATCGAGACGTTGCGTGACGGCCCTACGGCTCTGGTCGCGAAGACGTTTCACTTCCTCGGCACGGCGTTCCAGTGGACCGTAAGGGTCCGAAAGTACTGGTCGGGAGCGCAGAGCGTCGAGCAGTTTCCGCTCGCGGTCGACCCAGCCGTGCAGTGCGCGCCGGCCGCGGTCGCGCATCTGGCGGACGCGTTCACTCTCTTCAGCGACATCCGGAACCACCCGTTTGCCTGCGTCGGTCGGCGTCGAACAACGCAGGTCCGCGACGTGGTCGAGCAGCGGGGTGTCCGGTTCGTGGCCGATCGCGGACAGCACCGGCGTGCGGCACTGGGAGACCGCCCGGCACAGCGCCTCGTCGGAGAACGGCAGCAGGTCCTCCACACTGCCGCCACCGCGGGCGATGATGATCACGTCGCACTCGGGGTCCCGTTCCAGAGTGGACAGCGCGGTCATCACCTGGGTGACCGCCATCGGGCCCTGCACGGCGACGTTGATGACGCGGAAATGTGCTGCGGGCCAACGGTTCCGCGCGTTCGTGAGCACGTCTCGTTCGGCTGCCGAAGCGCGACCGGTGATGAGACCGATCTTCTGCGGCAGGAACGGCGGACGGCGCTTGCGGCGCGGGTCGAACAGGCCCTCGGCGTGCAGCAGCTTGCGCAGGCGCTCGATGCGCGCGAGCAGCTCACCGATGCCCACCGCGCGGATGTCGTCCGCGCGGAGCGACAGCGTGCCCCGGTTCGGGTAGAAGCTGATCTTCCCGTGGACGATCACCCGGCTGCCCTCGGTGAGCTGCAGCTCACGCACCAGCGACGCGTTGGCGGTGATCGACATCGACATGTCGACGCTCGGGTCGCGCAGCGTCAGGAACGCCGTGGAGCTGCGCGCGTTCAGCTGCGTGACCTGGCCCTCGACCCAGAGCTCGCCGAGCCGGTTGATCCAGTCGAGCAGCTTGCGGGCGACCGTCCGCACCGGCCAGGGGTTCTCCGGCGTGGATTTTCCCTCAGTCACTGATTCTTGACCGTCGCGATCCTGCGGTTGAGCATGCCCACGAACTCGGGCCGGGCCTCGTGCGCCTTCTCGTAGCTCAGCAGTTCCTCCAGCTGAGCCACGTCGAGGTTGCGCAGGCGGGCGCGCAGCTGGGCGATCGACAGCTCGTCGTACATCGGCAGGAACTCGGGCACCTCGGCGATCGCCCGTTCCTCTTCCTCCCACGGGTCGTCGGCCGGCTCCTCAGCCGCGACGGTCACGTCGACCTCGCCGTCCTCGTCGAACGTCGCCCACTCCGGCTCTTCCTCCGCGGGCCTCAGTCCAGACAGGACGTCGTCGCCCCTGATGGCGAGTTCGGTCACATGCTGCTGCACGCGCATGGACAACTGCATCGCCTCGCTGACCACCGTGAGGGGGAGTCCGGCGAGCTGCTGCGGCAGCCTGCGCGCCTGTTCGAGGGCGGTCACCGCGAGTCCAGCGGCGACGCGGACACCCAATGGCAGTGGCTTCATGCCCGTAAGCCTGCCGTAACAGCGCTGAGAATGCGACGGAACGCCCTGGGTACCCTGGGGGCATGCCCAAGCGAGTCCTGTTGGCGAAGCCGCGTGGTTACTGCGCGGGCGTTGATCGTGCCGTGGAGACGGTCGAGCTCGCCCTCGAGAAGTACGGCGCTCCCGTCTACGTGCGCAAGGAGATCGTCCACAACAAGTACGTCGTGGAGACGCTGTCCGACCGCGGTGCCATCTTCGTCAACGAGACGGACGAGGTTCCTGAGGGCGCTCTCGTGGTGTTCTCAGCGCACGGCGTGTCGCCGGCCGTGCACGAGGAGGCCGCAAACCGCTCGTTGCGCACCATCGACGCCACCTGCCCGTTGGTGACGAAGGTGCACAAGGAAGCCGTGCGGTTCGCCAAGGAGGACTACGACATCCTCCTGATCGGCCACGAGGGCCACGAAGAGGTCGAGGGCACCGCCGGCGAGGCCCCGGACCACGTGAAGCTCGTCGACACCGCCGAGGACGCGGCGAAGGTCGAGGTCCGCGACCCGAACAAGGTCATCTGGCTGTCCCAGACCACGCTCTCGGTCGACGAGACCATGGTGCGGGTCCGGCAGCTCAAGGACCGCTTCCCCGAACTGCAGGACCCGCCGTCCGACGACATCTGCTACGCCACCTCGAACCGCCAGACCGCGGTGAAGACGATGGCGCCGTCGTGCGACCTGGTGCTCGTCGTGGGCTCGAAGAACTCCTCCAACTCGGTCCGGCTGGTCGAGGTCGCGCTGCAGCACGGCGCCAAGGCCTCGTACCTGATCGACTACGCCAAGGAGGTCGACCTGGCGTGGCTCGAGGGCGTCGAGACCGTGGGCGTCACGTCGGGCGCGTCGGTGCCGGACATCCTGGTGATGGAGCTGCTGAAGTTCCTGGAGTCCCACGGGTTCGGCGAGGTCGAGGAGATCACCACGGCGAACGAGAAGATCGCCTTCGCCCTGCCGCGTGAGCTCCGCAAGGACCTCGTCCGCTAGCGAATCGCGTCGAGGGCCTGGTCCACCCCCAGGCCCCACACCGACAACGAGTCGGTGCCCGCCGAGACCACCGTCGAGCCGTCCGGCCGCCACGCCAGGTGCGTGACGGCCTGGGTGTGCCCGCGCAGGGCCGCCCACAGCGTGCGGCTCGCCACGTCCCACACGATGACGTCCTGGTCCCGGCCGCCACTCGCGAGCCGGGACGAGTCGGGGCTGAACTCCAGCGCCGTCACCGCCTGCGTGTGGCCGCGCAGCTCACCGACCTGCCGCCACGTCGCGGTGTCCCACAACGCGATCAGGCCGTCGTCGTCGCCGGTCGCGAGCATCTTCTTGTCCGGTGAGACGGCCATCGCGCGCACGGGCCGTTTGTGCGGGCTCTGGAACGCGGTCTCGTCGAACGTCGTCGTGCTGCGCACGCTCACGTTGCCGTCGTCGCGACCCATCACGATCTCGTGCTCGTCCTTGCCGAACGTCGCGGACGTGCGCGCGCCCCAGCTCAAGCCTCCGATCAGCTGAGGCGGCGACTTGTCCCCGACGTGCCACACGCCGTCCGGCACGTCGCCGCCCACCGTCAGCAGTGCCTTGCCGTCGAACGCCATCGCCACCGGTGGCCGTCCGTCGGCGGGGAAGCCGAGGGTGTCGAGCGTCGTGACGGGCCTGCCGGTGTCGGCGTCGCGCACGGACAACGGCGCGCCGGTCACGACCTGCTTCAGGTCAGGGCTGAACCGGCCGGAGGCGCGTTGCACGACGCCCGTGTCGACCTGGTGCACCAGCCGCAGCGAGGAGTCCCGGCGTTCGAGCACACCGGCGTCGTCGAGGGTCACCACGACGCCGTCGGAGTCGACTCCCAGCGCGCGCACGGCCCGGCCGGACGTCATCGGGACGTTGCGGGCGGGCCAGAAGCGCAGGGCGTGCTCGGTGAGCAGGACGAGTGATCCGTCCGCGGCGAACTGGGTGCTGAACACCGGCTCGCCGACCGCGAGGGTGGCGATCAGGCTGCCGCGGGCCATGTCCCACAGGTGCACCTGGCCGTCCAGGCCGGCCGAGACCAGCACGCTGCCGTCGTCCTTGAGGTTGAGCGACATCGCGGCGCCCGAGTGGGTGGGCAGCGTCGAGGTGACCGCGCCGCTCGCGATGTCCCGCAGCTGCACGACGCCGTCGTTGGTCGCCACCAGGGCGATCTTGCCGCCCGGCAGCAGCTTCAGCCTGGTGATCTCGCCGGAGCCGACCACGAAACCGCCGGTCCGCTGCCTGCTGGTGAGGTTCCACAACGCGACCGAGCCGTTCGACGCGAGCGCGAGCGTGTCGCCCTGCAGCGTGAACGGGCCGGTGATCGCGCCGACCGGCAGCTCGAACCGCGGCTGCCGGGTGTCGAGGTCCCACATCGTGCCGCCGACCAGCAGCGAGTGGCCGTCCGCGGTGAAGGCCGTGCCGACCGGCGACCTGGTCCGGGTGAGCTCGACGGGCCGGGCGTCCGGGGCGGGCCACAGCAGGACGCGGCCGTTGCCCAGGGACATGACGATCCGGCCGTCCGGTGCCTGGTCCCAGCTGAAGACGTAGCTGGTCTCGTCGCCGCTCGGGATCCAGCGGATCGGTTCGAGGCTGACGGCGTTGTACTGCTGGATGCCGAGCCCGCTGGAGAGGCTGATGGTGGTGCCGCTACCGAGGTCGAAGGCCCACATGTCCTTGACGTCGAGCGTGCGGCCCATCCCCGCGTCGGCGAGGGTGAGCGTGCGGTTCCTGACCCCGGCGGCGGCTGCGCTGAACACCCGGCCGCGGGCTTCCGGCGTCGGGTAGGCCTGGTACGCCTCGGCCGCGAGCTGTCCGGCGCGCTTCGGGTCGCTTCCCGCCAAGGCCTCGGACTGGGCGGTGAGCTCCTGCGACTTCCGCACGAGCTCCAGCCGGTCGACCTCACGGCGTTGCCGCACCGCCACGACAGCGGTCGCCGTGGTGGCGACCAGGAGTGCGGTGAGGCCGGCCGCGATCCAGCGCACGCGGCGGGAACGACGGCGTTCGCGGGCCTTCGAGGCGCCGATGAACTCGCTTTCGGTGGCGGTCAGCTCCGGCGTCGCGCGGGCGATCCACTCGGTCGTCTCGGCGAGCCTTCCCGTCCGGTAGAGCGAGTCGGTGTCGCGGCCCAGCTCCTGCCACGTGCGGGCGGCGTCGGTGAGCCTGCGGTGGGTGCGCAGTCCCTCGTGGTCCTCGTCCAGCCACGCCCGCAGCCGCGGCCAGGCCAGGAACAGCGCCTCGTGCGTCACCTCGACGGTGTGCTCGTCGACGGTGATCAACCTGGTCTCGGCGAGGACGTCGAGGACTTCCTCGCCGACGACGTCCTGGCGCGGGATCGGGCGTTTGGTGCCGTCGATGCTGAGGCGGAGCAGGAGCTGCTTGGCGAGGCGTTGCTGGTCTTCGTCGAGGGAGGCGTACGCGGCTTCGGCGCTCTGGGCGAGCGCGCCCTGGATGCCACCTGCGGCCTGGTAACCGGTGAGGGTCAACGTGTTGCCGCGCCGGCGATGCCACGTTTCGAGCAGTGCGTGCGAGACGAGGGGGAGCACGCCGCTGCGTCCCGCCGCCTCTGCCACGAGGGTGGTCAACAGGGCCGTTTCGACCGTGCAGCCGACGGTGGCGGCGGGTTGTGTGATGGCGCGCCGCAGCTCGTCGGGTGTCATCGTGCCGAGAAGCACCTGTGCGTCCGTGAGTGCGTCGGCGAGCTTCGGGTACTGCGCGCAGTTCGGGTAGAAGTCGGACCGGATCGCGATCACGCGGCGGCAGTCGGCGGAGAGCAGCGCGTCGAGGAACGCCGCCCGTTGCACCTCGTCGTCGCACAGCGTGAAGAGCTCCTCGAACTGGTCGACGACCAGCAGGTCGGGGTGCCGGTCGAGCGCCTCGGCGATGGCCGCGTCCGGGTCGTGGCCGGGCGTGCAGATCACCGAACGCTCGAACTTCGCCGCGAGACCCGCCCGGAGCAATGACGACTTGCCCTCGCCCGACGCCCCGAACACCGCGAGGAACCGCTGGCGTTCGAGGCGGTCGAGCAACGTGTGGGTCAGTGCTTCCCGGCCGAAGAACCTGTCCGCGTCTTCTCTCGTGAACGGGTTCAGGCCCACGTACGGCGACGGCCCGTCGTTGGCAGACCTGCTTTGCGCCATCGCCACGGCGACGTCGTGCCAGCGTTGCTCCCACGCGCTCTCGTCGCCGTGGCACCCGCGGACGTACGCGAGCGTCGCGTCGAGACCCGGCAGCTTCCGGCCACCCGCCGCCTCGGAGAGCGTGCTCGCCGAGAAATGCGCGCGCCGGGACAGCTCCCGATAGCTCGGCAGTCCCGCGTTGGTCCGCAGTCGTCGCAGGTCCGCGGCGAACAGCAACAGCGGACTGTCGCCGTCGTCCAGCGGACGTTCCCCTCTAGGCATCGCACTCATGCTGGCAGAGTGCGTGCTGGTCAGAGGGTTGTTGTCCGGGATCCGTTGTACGACGTTCGCGGGCCCGACCACGAACAACGGATCAAGCCAGTGCTCGCAGCGCGGTTTCCACGTCGAGCGGCCACTTGATCACCGCGTCCGCCCCGGCCGACACCACAGCGCGGCCGTCGGGCATCCACGCGACGTGCGTGACGCCCTGCCCGTGGCCGGTGAGGGTCGCCCACGCCTTGTGCTCGTTGACGTCCCAGACGACGACGTTCTTGTCCTTGCCACCACTCACAAGCCGGGTGGAGTCAGGGCTGAACTCCAGCGCCGTCACGCCGTTCGTGTGGCCGCGGAGCTCGGCGATCCTCTGCCACGTCGTGGTGTCCCGCAGCGTGATGAGGCCGTCGTCGCCGCCGGTCGCGAGAGTGCGCTTGTCCGGTGACAGGGCGAGCGCGCGCACCGCGCCGTCGTGCACCTTGCCGAGTCCTGTGGTGTCCCAGGTGCCGGTGTCCCGGATGGCGACCACGCCGGTCTCCGAACCGACCACGAGCTCGTGGTCGGAGCGGCCGAGCGCGATCGCGCTGGGAGTGCCGCCGAAGACGCTGCCGACCTGCACGGACGACGGTTCGGGCTCGACCGTCCACGCGCGGGTCAGCGCGGTGACCGTCTCGCTGTCGGACCTGCCCAGCGAACGGACCACCTTGCCGTCGGCCACGTCCCTGACCGCGAGTTTCTCGCCGTTTCCGGTGGTGGCGAGCCACTTCCCGTCCCGGCTGAACGCGGCAGCGGAACGGTCTGTCACGCCGGTGGCGACCCTGCTGACAGCCCACATCCCGGCGTTGCGGCGTTCGATGAAGCCTCCGTCGTCGAACGTGAGAACGGTCCCATCCTGCTCGACGGTGAGTGCCCGCACGGAGTGAGCCGAAGCCATCGGCACACTTCCACGCGACCACACGCGCAGGCTCATGTCGGTGAGCACGACCAGGCGGTTGTCGGAGGTGAAGGCCACGTCCAGCTTGAGGCCGTCCATCCGCAGCGTGGGGAGAGCGGTGTCGTGCACCAGGTCCCACAGCCGGATCTCGTCCTGGCCCATGCCGAGGGCGGCGAGGACCGTGCGGTCGGCGTTGGCCTCCAGGAAGACCGGGGACGCGAGCGGGGCGAGGTCCTTGATCTGCTTGCCGGTGGCGGTGTTCCAGAGCTGGATCGGGCCGTCCATGATGCCGACCACGGCCTGGTCCTGGGAGAACAGCTTCAGGTCGCTGATCCGGCCGGTGATCGTGAAGCCGCCGATCTGCTGGGCCTTGCTGATGCTCCACAGGGTCACCAGGTCGTGGCCGTAGACCGCGAGGGTGTCGCCGTGGACGTCGAGGCGGCGGGGGACCGTGCCGATCGGCAGCTCCGCGCGGATCCTGCGGGTGGCCAGGTCCCAGATCTGGCCACCCACGATCAGCTCGCGGCCGTCGTCGGTGAAGGCGAGCGCGGTCTGGTCGCCTTTCTCGCGGAGCACCTCCGGCTCGCTGCGGGGAGTGGACCTGAGCGTGACCTTGCCGGTCGGGTCGGCGACGGCGATGCGGCCGTCTCGTGCGATGTGGAGCCCGAACACCGAACCGTTCGTCGGCAGGTCGGCGACGTGGGCGAGGGTGGTGCCGTCGTAGAGCTGGGCGCCGTGTTCGGTCCCGACCGCGATCAGGCCGTTGCCGGTCACCACGCCGTGGCCGCTGATCTTGATCTCGCGCTGGCGGCTGAACGCGGCGCTGAGGACCTGGCTGCGGGCTTCCTGGGTCGGAGAGGTCTGGTACGCCTCCAACGCCTTGCGGGCGGACTCGTCCGGGTTGCTGGCCATCAGCGCGGCGGAGAGTGCGGCGAGTTGCTGCGACTGCGTGACGCGGCCGAGCCGTTCGACCTCGGCGCGTTGCCGGGAAGCGGTGACGGCGCTCGCGGTGGTGGCGAGGACGAGGGCGATCAGGCCGGCCGCGGCCCAGCGCAGGCGCCGTGTGCGTCGGCGAGAGAGGTTCTTCGACGCGGTCAGGAACGCGTCCTCGGTCTTGGTGAGGGCGGGTTCGGTGCGGGCGGCCCAGTCGGTGGCTTCCGCGAGCCTCACAGTGCGGTAGAGCGCGCCCGAGTCGTGGTCGAGCTCCTCCCACAGGCGGGCGGCCTCGGTGAGCCTGCGGTGGGTCTTGAGGCCTTCGCGGTCCTCGTCGAGCCAGGCGGCGAGGCGTGGCCAGGCGCGGAAGAGCGCCTCGTGGGTGACCTCGACGGTGTTCTCGCCGATCGTGACCAGCCGGGCGTCGGCCAGCACGTCGAGGACCTCGTCGCCGATCACCTCGCTGCGCGGGACCGGGCGTTTCGTGCCGTCCGCGGCGAGCCTGAGCAGCAGCTGGCGGGCTCGCAGCCGCTGGTCCTCGGTCAGCTCGGCGTAGGCGGTCTCGGCGCTCTGGGCGAGTGCGCCGTCGATGCCGCCGGCCGCTTTGTACGCGCCGACGGTGAGGATGTTGCCGCGCTTGCGGTGCCAGGTCTCCAGCAGGGCGTGGCTGACCAGCGGGAGCACGCCGCTGCGGCCCGTCGCCTCGGCGATCAGGGTCGTGAGCAGGGCGCCCTCGACCGTGCAGTTCACCGTCGCGGCGGGCTGGGTGATCGCGCGGCGCAGTTCGTCCGGGGTCATCGTGCCGATCAGGACCTGGGCGTCGGTGAGCGCTTCGGCCAGGTCGGGGTGCTGCGAGCAGTGCGGGTAGAAGTCGGACCTGATCGCGATCGCGGTCTTGCACGGGGCGTTCAGGAGCAGGTCGAGGAACGCCTGGCGCTGGACCGGGTCCTCGCACAGGGTGAAGAGCTCCTCGAACTGGTCGACGATCAGCAGGTCGGGGTTCTTCGCGAGGGCGTCGGCGATCGAGGCGTCCGGGTCGGTGCCGGGTGTGCAGCTGACCGGGTTGCCGAAGTGTTGCGCCAGACCGGCTTTGAGCAGCGACGACTTGCCTTCGCCGGACGCGCCGAACACCGCGAGGAAGGGCTGCGTCTCCAGGCGTTCTCTGAGTGCGTTGGTGAGCTTCTCGCGACCGAAGAAGCGGTCGGCGTCTTCTCTCGTGAACGCGCTCAGGCCCACGTACGGCGACGGGCTGACCCTGGCCTGGAACAGGCTCTCGTCGACCTCGTGCCAGCGTTGTTGCCACGCGCTCTCGTCGCCGCCGCACGCCCGGACGTACGCCAACGTGACGTCGAGGCCCGGCAGCTTCCGCCCGGCCGCGGCCTCGGACAGCGTGGTGACCGAGAAATGCGCTTTCCGGGCCAGCTCCCGGTACGGCGGGCCGCCCGCCTCGGCGCGCAGTCGGCGCAGATCTCCGGCGAACCGCAACAGCGGGCTGTCGCCCTCGTCCAGTGGACGTTCTCCCCTAGGCATCGAGCTCATGCTGGCAGAGTGCTGCCGTTTTCCCTGCTCGCTGTTCCGACCTCGTTGTTCGCGGTTCGGGGAGTGGCCGCGAACAACGCCCTACCGGTCGTCGCGCGGGGGCCTCGGGCGGCGCTGGCCGGCCGGACGCTCGGCGCGGGCACCTTCCGGGCGCGGACGGCGCGCGGGTGCGCCCTCCGGACGGGGACGACGGGCCGGGGCACCCTCGGGCCGCGGGCGGCGCGGGCGTTCTTCCGCGGCCTCTTCACGAGCGGGTTCGCGAGCGGGCTTGCGCGGTGCCGGCTTGCTGCGGGACTTCAGCTCGGCCTTGGCCTCGCGGACCTCGTCCTTGGACGGCCGGTTCGGGTCCTTCTGGATGGCCATGCGCACGATGCCGAGCGCGACGGTGACCGCCGTGGTGATGGCCATGACCGGGAAGCTGTCGATCAACGGCTTGCCCAGGCCGAGCGCCATGGAGGACAGGCCGCCCTTCGCGACGCCGCCGGTGAGCAGCACCAGCGCCGGCACGGTGGCGGCCAGGATCAGCGGCGGCTGCACCATCGGCGCGAACAGGCTGCGGCGTTGCACGAGCAGGATCGCGGCCAGTGCGCCGATGAAGAACACGGCGTTGAACGTCCAGCCGACGGTCTTGCTCGAGTTGATGTCGATGAACGCGCCGATGAAGGCCGGGACCAGCGCAGACAGGATCGCGGCCCACCAGGGGATGCCCTTGAACGAGCCGAAGATGGCCCGGTAGTTCCACGGAACGGCGTCGTAGTCCTCGACGTCGTCATCGAAGGCAGCCGAACGGTCGCGCAGCTCACTCACGCCGCACACGGTAGCCGTTCGGCCATTAGGTGTTCGTCAGTCCGCTGCTTTCTCACCCAGAAGCAACCTGTGGGCACACTCCGTGCGTTTTACGCGGACTGTTCGTCCGCCCTTCGGACGAGAGGCAGCGGCGTAGGGGTGGCGGAGGCTTCGGTCAGAGGTTCCACGCTCGCCCGGAATCCCTCCAGCGCGTCCAGCTCGCGGCGGCGTGCGCTCAGGAATCGCTGCAGGTGGGTGGTGGAGAGGTTGACGGCGTCGATGGCGGTGTCGGCGGCCCGGTTCGCGCGGCCCGCCTGCAGCCTGACCTGCTCGACGTCCTCTGCGAGGGCTCGTTCGGTGACCGCGAACATGGCACTCGACGCGATCACGGCGAACCCGGTCGGGCCGCACAGGAAGACGCGGCGGTCGAGCAGCCACCTCAGCAGCTCGGGGTCGGTGTCCAGGGCGGCGACGACCGCGCCGTCGTTCGGGACGAACATGATCGTGCCGTAGATCGCGTCGGCCCAGCGCTGGTAGCCCTTGCCGGCGAGCTCGGCGGCGCGCGAGCGGATGTTGCGGACGTGCACCCGCAGCGCGTCCTGCCGTTCCTGCGGGTCGTCCGTCTCGACCGCTTCGGCCCAGGTGGCCATGGACATCTTCGAGTCGACCGGGACCATGCGCCCGCCGCCGACGCTCAGCACCATGTCCGGCCGGACCGCGCCACCGCCCGCGACGTCCGTCTGGAGCGTGTAGTGGAGGTTTTCCCTCAGGCCGAGGGCGCGCGCCGTCTCGACGAGCACCTGTTCGCCGAGCTCACCACGACCGCTGACGCTGGAGAACGCCACCTCGTACCGCTGCAGGGCCTGCTGCTGGGAGTCGTAGCGCGCGCGTTCGACGCCGATGGCGTGGAGTGCCTCGTCGGTGCGGCGGACGCTGTCCTGGTAGAGGCGGTAGACGAACAGCAGCGCCCCGGCACAGACGAGCGCCAGGACGAGCGAGGCGGTGATGATCACTGCGGTCACGGCACCGATGATGCTCCCTCAGAGATGTTGAACTCGATCGGGTGACACGCCGGGAACCCTCCCGGAGTTTTGTCGGACCTCGTCTCTACGGTTGGTGCCATGCGGATCCTGCACACCTCCGACTGGCACGTGGGGCGCACTTTCCACGGCCGCGACCTGCTCGTTGAGCAGGAGTCGGTGCTGAGCGGCCTCGCTGACCTGGTGTCTTCCGAGTCCGTCGACGTCGTGGTCATCTCCGGCGACCTCTACGACCGCGCGGTGCCGTCCGCCGACGCGGTGTCGTTGTGCGCGCGGGTGCTGATGCGGATCCGCGCGGCCGGGGCGCAGATCGTGATCACCCCGGGCAACCACGACTCGGCGGCGCGGATCGGGGTGTTCGGGGAGTTCGCCGCGGCGGGCGGGCTGTTCCTGCGCACGCAGATCTCGTTGCTGGACAAGCCGGTCGAGCTGGCGGACGAGCACGGGCCCGTTGCGGTGTACGGGATTCCGTTCCTGGAGCCGGAGCCCGCGCGGCACGTGCTCGGGATCGCGGACAAGGGGCACGCGCCGGTGCTGGGCGAGGCGATGCGCCGTATTCGCGCCGACCTGGCTTCGCGTGAGGCGCGTTCGGTGGTGCTGGCGCACGCGTTCGTGACCGGTGGGGCGCCGTCGGAGTCCGAGCGCACCATCGCGGTGGGCGGCGTGCAGGACGTGTCGATGCAGGTGTTCTCGGGCGTCGACTACGTGGCTCTCGGGCATCTGCACGGTCCGCAGACGCTGGCCGAGAACCTGCGCTACTCGGGCAGTCCGCTGGCGTACTCGTTCTCCGAGGCGCGGCACCGCAAGTCGGTGTGGCTGGTGGAGCTGGACGCGGGTGGTCTGGTCGGCGTCGAACGGCGTGAGCTGCCGGTACCGCGTCAGCTGGCCACGGTGACGGGGACGTTGGCCGAGGTGCTGGAGGATCCGGCGCACAAGCCGCTGGAAGACCACTTCCTGTCGGTCGTGCTGACCGACCAGGTGCGGCCGATGGATGCGTTGCGGCAGCTGCAAACCCGCTTCGAGCACGCGGTGCACGTGGAGTGGCGGCCTGAGCAGGGCCTGCAGCACAACATGACGTACGCGGATCGGGTCCGCGGCCGCACCGACGAGGAAGTAGCGTGCTGCTTCGTGTCGGACGCCCGTGGATCCGAGCCCTCCTCCGGCGAGATGTCGTTGCTGCGTGAGGCTTTCTCGGCTGTCGCGAGGGAGCAGGAGCAATGAGGCTGCACCGCCTGGAGCTGACGGCGTTCGGCCCTTATCCGCGGCCGGAGACCGTCGACTTCGACTCGTTGGGTGCCGACGGCTTGTTCCTGCTGCACGGCGACACGGGCGCGGGCAAGACGACGTTGCTGGACGCGGTGGCGTTCGCGCTCTTCGGCCGGGTGCCGGGTGCGCGCGGTGACGTGAAGAAGCTGCGTTGCGAGTACGCGGATCCCGAGGTGCCGACGGAGGTGTCGCTGGAGCTGACCGTGCAGTCGCGGCGGTTCCGGATCGTGCGCTCGCCGGAGTTCGACCGGCCGAAGAAGCGCGGCGGCGGCTTCACCACACAGCCCGCGAAGTGCTCGCTGACCTGGCTGGAGGGCTGGGACGGCGAGGGCATCACCCGCATCGACGACGTGGCCCGCGCGGTGGAGGACATGCTCGGCATGTCGTACGAGCAGTTCTTCCAGGTTGTGCTGCTGCCGCAGGGCGAGTTCGCGAAGTTCCTGCGCTCGGACACGGCCGAGCGGGAAGTGCTGCTGGAGAAGCTCTTCGGCACCGAGCGGTTCCTCGACGTCGAGAAGTGGTTCCGCGACAAGCGCGTCGTGGCCGGCCGCGTGCTGGAGGAACGCCGCCAGGGCGCGGCCGAGCTGATGCACCGCGTGGCGGAGGCGGCCGGCGAGGAACCGTCGTTCGAGCCGGGCTGGCTGGAATCGGTGCTGGAGCGGTTGTCCTCGGCCGTCCGCGAGGCTTCCGCCGCCTCGGAGGAGACGGCGGGCGTGGCCGACGGCGCGGACGCCCTGCTGGCCCAGGCCCGCGTCCAGGCCGACCAGATCCGCCGCGTCCGCGAGGCCCGCGACATGCTGGCCCGAGTGGAATCCGCCGACTCTGCCTCCTGGTTCGCTGAACGCGACGCCGCCCGCCGCGCGATCCCGGTCGTCCCGGCTTTCAACGAGATCGCGAAACTCCAGCAGTCGTACGAGTTCGCGGTCCGCGACGAGGCCCGCGCGGCGGAAGCCTTGGCGCGCTTGGGTTACACCGGCTCCTCGTTACGAGAGGACGCCGAGCGCCACCGCGAAGAAGCCGGCGGCCTGGGCGAACTGGCCGCGGAAGCCGAACGTCAGCAGGCCGA
This sequence comes from Lentzea sp. NPDC006480, assembly GCF_040611995.1. Classification (NCBI taxonomy): domain Bacteria; kingdom Bacillati; phylum Actinomycetota; class Actinomycetes; order Pseudonocardiales; family Pseudonocardiaceae; genus Lentzea; species Lentzea sp. NPDC006480. The sequence continues at coordinate 27,371 of NZ_JBEXPJ010000042.1, read as the reverse complement.
CGTGCGCCGGCTGTCGGTGCTGAAAACCTCCTCGTACCAGGTAGAACGCCGCCTGCTGGCCCTGAACGCCGAACTGGAGGTGCTCCCCGAGCGCCTGGCTCAGTGCCGAGCCCAGCTGGACGCCGCCGTGGAGGCCTCCGCCCGGTTGGAGGGCTTGAAAGCGCGCGCGGACGCCGCAGAAGCGTTGCCAGGAGCGGGAGTGGCCCTGGAGCGCACCAAGAACGAGCTGCACCAGGCGATCGACGTCCACCAGAAGGCCAAGGACGTTCTCCAGCAGGTCCGCCACCAGCGCCTGGAGAACATGGCCATCGAACTCGCCGCGGCGTTGAAGCGCGGCAAGCCCTGTGCGGTCTGCGGTTCTCCGTCGCACCCCGCGCCCGCGCAACCGATGCTGGGCGGCGTGGACGCGACCGACGAGGAAGAAGCGGCAGCCGATGAACAGGCGGCGCTGGACCGCCGCAACGAGGCCGAACGAGCCGCGCACGCCGCCGAGCTCCGCATCCAGGCCTGCTGGGAAGCCCTGGGCTCGGAGGAGCCCGCCGTCGCCCTGGCCGAGTACCGCGCGGCCCTGGAACTGGCCCGCACCCGCTCGCAGCGCCAGACCGAGTTCGTCGGCCTCGAAGCCAAAACGCGCGACCTGGGTGCCGAGAAGGCGAGGGTCGAACAAGAGCTGGTGGGCCTGCGCACCGAACACACCTCGCTCGTCACCGTCGTGGAGGAACGCGGCGCCCGCCTGGACAAAGCCCGTGGCGAGCACGAGGACGTCCTGACCCGCCGCGACCACCTCCTCCGCCTCGCCAAGGCGTTGGTGGAACTGGCCGACCGCCGAGCCGCCCGCGACGCGGCCCTCGCCCGCGTGGAAGAACAACAAGCCCTGGTGGCTGCTTCGGCCGCCGAAGCAGGCTTCCCGGACGTCGACACGGCCCTGGCCGCCGCCCGCCCGGCCCTGGCGCTCCAAGCCCTGGACGAGCGAATCGCCGCCTGGGAGCGCGCCCGCGCCACCGCGATGGCCACCCTCGAAGAACTGGCCGAGGTCGACCCCGCCTCCGCGGTGGACCTGAACGAGGTGACCGCCGCGGCCTCCTCCGCCCGCGCCGCCGCCTCCGAGGCCGCGACCCGCCTGGCTCGCGCCCGCGCGGCGTTGGACCGGGTCAGCGAGCTGGCGGCCCGGCTGCGTGCCGAGTGGAAGTCGTTGGAGCCCTTGGAGAACTCCTACGCCGAGCTGGACGCGCTCACCGACGTGATCAACGGCCGTGGCCAGAACTCCAAGAAGATGACGCTCCGGTCGTACGTGCTGGCCGCACGGCTGGAGGAAGTCGCCGTCGCCGCCTCGGCTCGCCTGCACCGGATGAGCCAGGGCCGCTACAGCTTCGTGCACTCCGACTCCGCCGGCGCCCGAGGTACCCGCGGCGGTCTCAGCCTGGACGTGCTGGACGACTACTCGGGGCGTTCCCGGCCCGCGAAGACCTTGTCCGGTGGCGAGTCCTTCCTGGCTTCGCTGTCGCTGGCCTTGGGACTGGCCGACGTCGTGGCCAACGAGACCGGCGGGGCGTTGCTGGACACGCTGTTCGTCGACGAGGGCTTCGGCACGCTCGACTCGGACACGCTGGACATCGTGATGAACACGCTCGACGAGCTGCGCGCCGGCGGCCGGGTCGTCGGGTTGGTGTCCCATGTGGAGGAACTGCGGCAGCGCATTCCCACCCGGTTGAGGGTTCGGAAGGCGCGCACGGGGTCCACGCTGGAGGTCTCGCTCGGCTAGCCTCGTTCCGTGCTGTCCCATGTGGAAGTCACCGCGCGAGTCACCGTCACCCCGGCCACCCACTTCGTGTGGTCGAACCGGCTGGAGTACTCGCACGACTGCTTCGTGTGCCTGCGCGTCGGTCGCCTGGTGGAGTTGCGGCACGGCGAGCCGTATGGCATCTGCACCGGCGGCAGTCACCCCGCGCCCATTCGCGTGAGCGGGTGCGACATGCCGGATCACGGGAGCGAGCGCAGGCTGCGGTGGCGCGTCTCGTTCTGGTGGGCACCGTTCAGCGACCCCGGGGACACCGGGATCCGGGCGTCGGAGTTGCCTGCCGAGCCGTGGGCTCAGGTGCACTATCGCGCTGGTTGCCACGTCTGTCGTGACAACGGGGCCGACGAGTGGCTGGACGTCGAGGGGAGTCTGACGTCCGGCGCGGGCCTGTCCACCACGTCGTGCCCGCGGTGTGCGACGGAACTGCTGACAGGATCCGCGCCGGAGATCAACCTCGTCGGTTAGGCCTCGTGGGCCAGCAGCCAGCGCTTCACGTCGAGGCCCCAGCGGAACCCGCCGAGGTTGCCGCCGATCCGGATCACCCGGTGGCACGGGACGAACAGGGCCACTGAGTTCCGCGCGCAGGCCGAAGCCGCGGCACGGATGGCGGCCGGGCGTCCGGACAGCTCCGCGTACTCGGAGTAGGTGACCGGTTCTCCCGCCTTGACGGTGCGCAGGACGTCCCAGGCGTGCTGCAGGAACGGGCCGGACTTCTGGCGGACCTCGACCGCGTCGATCGAGGTCAGGTCGCCCTCGTGGTAGGCGGTGATGACCTTCGTGACGTCGCCGAGGTCCTTCTTCGCGGTGATCTCCGACGGCATCAGCGAGGCGTGGATCTGGGGCGTCAGCAGGGCGATGTCGGCGGTCCAGCCGCTGGCCAGCACCGCTCCGTCCGACGCGACGATCGCGGTGAACGGCCCCGCCGGGGTGTCCACAGTGGACGTGTGTGCGACGCTCATGATGTTGCTGCCTTCCTCGTCAGGTGTGCTCCGGCGTAGGAGCGCCACGGCCGCCACTCGGGGCCGTGGGAAGCCAGGTGCCGCGAACCCTCGGGGAGCACCAGCACGTCCGGTGCGCCCAGGACTCGCATGGCCACCTCGTCGGCGACTCCGCTGCCGACCAGGGGCGTCAGTTCTTCGGTCAGGTCTTCGATCGAGCGGCCCACGTCCACGACGAGTCTGCCGCTCGCGACCGCCTCGGTGACCGGGTGGTCCCCGGCTGAGTAGAGATGGGTGAGGGCGCCGTCCGGGACCTGCAGCGGTACGCCGACGTAGGGCGCGACCAGCCGCAGCAACGTCTCGGTGCCGTCGACGCTGCCCGGCACGCGGATGCCGGGGGCTTCCCGGACCAGCGGGCCGATGATCGGGTCGGCGCCGAGGAACGTGTCGACGGCCACGGGGTCGGCGTCCAGGTCGAGCAGGCGGCGGACCCGCGACACGGCGGCACCGAGGTCGCGCATGTCGGCCAGGCGCAGCGAGCACAGGACGTGATCCGCCGGGAACGTCAGGCGGACCGTCGCCTCGCCGTGGGGCAACGACAACGTGCGGCCGTAGGAGTCGTCGGTCACCTCTTCGACGCCCGGCAGAGCACGGGCGCGGAAGTGGGCGAGCAGGCCGGCGGCGTCGAACGGCGGTCGGTACGGCAGGCGCAGGACGATCCGGCCCGGCGTGCCGACGGGGGCCTTGCCGCGACCGCGCATGTCGGACGGCGTCGAGGCGAAGACCATGCGGATGGTGTCGTTGAACTGGCGGACCGAGGCGAACCCCGCGGCGAACGCGATGTCGGCGAACGACAGCTCGGTCGTCTCGATCAGCAGGCGGGCCGCGTGGGCTCGGTGAGCTCGGGCGAGGGCCAGAGGTCCGGCGCCCAGTTCGGCGGTGAGGACTCGGGTGAGGTGGCGTTCCGAGTAGCCCAGCCGGGAGGCGAGGCCGGTGACGCCGTCGCGTTCGACCGCGCCGTCGCTGATCAGGCGCATCGCCCTGGCGGCGAGGTCGGCGCGCAGGTTCCACTCGGGGGAGCCGGGGACGGCGTCGGGCAGGCAGCGGCGGCAGGCCCGGAAGCCCGCTGACTGCGCGGCGGCGGCCGTCAGGAAGAACTGGCTGTTGCGGCGCTTCGGGGTCACCGCGGGGCACGACGGCCGGCAGTAGATGCCGGTCGTGCGGACCGCGTGGATGAAGCAGCCGTCGAAACGGGCGTCACGTGCGGAGACGGCCCGGTACGCGTGCTCTTCGTCAATGACCATGGCATCGATCCTGCCAGCGGGAACGGCCAATGGCTCGCGGGAATCGGACACGACCGTCGCCTGCCGTAGACTCGTCGCTCGTGAGTTTGACCCTCGGTATCGTCGGCCTGCCCAACGTCGGCAAGTCCACCCTCTTCAACGCGCTCACGCGCAACGACGTGCTCGCCGCGAACTACCCGTTCGCGACCATCGAGCCGAACGTCGGCGTCGTGCCGTTGCCGGACGCGCGCCTCACCAAGCTCGCCGGGATCTTCGGCTCCGAGCGCGAGGTGCCCGCCGTCGTGTCGTTCGTCGACATCGCGGGCATCGTGAAGGGCGCGTCGGAGGGCGAGGGCCTCGGCAACAAGTTCCTCGCGAACATCCGCGAGGCGAACGCGATCTGCCAGGTGATCCGTGTCTTCGACGACCCGGACGTGGTGCACGTCGACGGTCGCGTGGATCCGGCCTCCGACATGGAGACGATCAACACCGAGCTGATCCTCGCCGACCTCCAGACGCTGGAGAAGGCCATTCCGCGCCTGGAGAAGGAGGCGCGGATGCAGAAGGACCGCCGCCCCGTTCTGGAAGCGGCCAACAAGGCCAAGGACATCCTGGACTCCGGCCGCACGCTGTTCTCCGCGCAGTCCGAAGTGGATGGTTCGCTGATCCGCGAGCTGTCCCTGCTGACGACGAAGCCGTTCCTCTACGTCTTCAACGCCGACGAGGGCGTGCTGGGCGACGAGGCCCGCCAGAAGGAGCTGCGCGAGCTGGTGGCCCCTGCCGACGCGGTGTTCCTGGACGCGAAGGTCGAGTCGGAGCTGCTGGAGCTCGACGAGGAGTCGGCCCTGGAGCTGCTGGAGTCGATCGGCCAGCACGAGCCGGGTCTGCACTCGCTCGCCCGCGCCGGTTTCCACACCCTGGGTCTGCAGACCTACCTGACCGCGGGCCCGAAGGAAGCGCGGGCGTGGACGATCCCGCAGGGCGCGACGGCCCCGCAGGCGGCCGGCGTGATCCACACGGACTTCGAGAAGGGCTTCATCAAGGCCGAGGTCGTGTCGTTCGACGACCTGGTGTCGGCGGGGTCGAAGGCCGACGCGAAGGCGGCGGGCAAGGTCCGCATGGAGGGCAAGGACTACGTGATGGCCGACGGCGACGTGGTGGAGTTCCGCTTCAACGTCTGATTCACCGCGTGACCGTGCACAGCGCGGTCGCGTTCGCCGCTGCCGGATCCATGAAGTCCGGCAGCGGCCGCCCGTACTCGACCGCGAGTGCCGGAACGCGGTCCACGGCAACGCTCCAGCCGTGCGCGGTCAGCCACCCCGCCGGGTCGGAGACCGTCGCCACGAACTCGGCCCCCATGCTGCGGATCCGATTCAGCGCGTCGGCCACCGACGCGCGGTCGTCGGCCGAGGTGTCCATGTGGTCGAACGCGAACCGGCTGCCGGGCGCGGACAGGCCGGAGACCGTGTCGAGCAGGCGCTTCTTGTCGGGCTCGCTCAGGTACTGCAGCAGGCCCTCGGCGACCCACGCGGTCGGCTGCGCGGGGGAGAAGCCGGCGGCGGACAGCACGGTGGCCCAGTCGTCCCGGAGGTCGACCGGGACGACCACGCGGGTGCACGCCGCCACCAGGGAAGTAGCGGCGATCAGCTCGGCCTTGAAGGCCAGGAGTTCCGGCAGGTCCAGCTCGAACACGCGCGTGCCGGACGGCCAGGGCAGGCGGAACGCGCGGGCGTCCAGGCCCGCCGCGAGCACCACGATCTGAAGCGGGGCGGCGGCGAGGAAGTCGTCGTAGAAGCGGGTGCGGATCGCCATGAACTCGGCCGCGCCCGGTGGGGCGGGCGGGATCGACTGCGCGGACGCCGCCGCCGACGCCACCACGGCCGCGGCCAGCGGGTCGTCGTGCAGCCGGTCCGGGCGCGCGGCCTCGGTCGCGCGCATCGAGGCGACCCACAGAGCTGTCCTGCTCACTGCCTGCATGGTGCAGAAGGCTGACAGCAAGAGGGCCCGCAGTCGACCACCCGTCTCACCTCGTCGCACTTAGACTCGCCTGCTGTGAGCGTCGAGTACCGGGTGCTGCCGGCCGTTTCCGAGCTGCCGGCGTGAACGTCGAATACCGCGTCCTGGGGCCGCTGGAAGTCCTGGCCGACGGTGAGCCGATCGCGCTGCCGGCAGGGCGAGGGCGGGTGCTGTTGGCCACGTTGTTGTTGCGCGCCAACCAGTTCGTGTCGGTGGACGAGTTGGTGGAGCGGGTCTGGGAGGGTGAGCCACCGGCCTTGGACCGAGCGCACAAGACGTTGCAGACCGTCGTCCTGCGGCTGCGGCAGGCACTCGGCGGGGCGAACTGCGTGCGGACCGAGCCCGGTGGGTACCTGGCCGAGATCGTGCCGGAGCAGCTCGACCTCGCCAGGTTCCGCGCCCTGGTCGAGCGGCAGGAGTTCAACGAGGCGCTGTCGTTGTGGCGAGGACCGGTGCTGGGCAACGTGGTCTCGGACTCGTTGCACCGCGACGAGGTGCCGCCGCTGGCCGAAGAGCGGCTCGTCGCGCTGGAGAAGCGGATCGAGGCCGACCTCACCGCCGGCGGGTCGGCCGATCTGGTTCCGGAGCTGCAGGACCTCACCCGCCGGCATCCGCTCCGCGACCGCTTCTGGGCACACCTGATGCTGGCGCTGTACCGGTCGGGGCAGCAGGCGGGCGCGCTCGCGGCGTACCGGCAGGTCAGCGAGATGCTGGCGGACGAGCTGGGCGTCGATCCCGCGCCCGCGCTGCGCGAGCTGCACGAGCAGATCCTGCGCGGGGAGGTCGCGCCTCCGGCGGACAAGACGACCACCCCGCGCCAGCTGCCGCCGGATCTGGCCACGTTCGTCGGACGCGAAGGTGATGTGGAACGACTCGCGGCGAGTGGTGCGCGGGTGCTGGTCATCGCGGGCACCGGCGGGGTCGGCAAGACCTCGCTGGCGGTGCACTGGGCGCACCGGATCGCCGGTCGCTTCGAGGACGGGCAGATCTTCCTGAACCTGCGCGGCCAGGACCCGGTGCGGGCGATGTCACCGCAGGAAGCCCTGACCCTGGTCCTCAAAGGACTGGGCGCGGACTCCCCGTCGGGCAGCCTGGACGAACAGGTGGCGCTCTACCGCTCACTGGTCGCGGACCGGAAGTTGTTGCTGGTGCTGGACAACGCCGCGAACGCCGAGCAGGTGCGCCCGCTGCTGCCCGCGTCCGCCGGTGCGCTGACGATCGTCACCAGCCGCGGTGACCTGCGCGGCCTGGCCCTGCACGACGCGGACCTCCTGCGGCTGCCGACGTTGAGCGGTGACGGCGGAACCCGCCTGCTGGAGCGGGTGCTCGGCGAGGACCGGGTGCGAGCGGAGACGACTGCCGCTGCCGCCCTCGTGCGGTTGTGCGGCGGGCTGCCGCTGGCGTTGCGCATCGTCGCGGCGGACCTCGGCGCCCAGGACACGATGACCATCGCGGACAAGGTCGCGCAGCTCGACGACGACAGGCTCGGCGAGCTGGCCCTGCCCGGCGATCCCGCGGCCGCGGTCAGCGTGGTCTTCGACGAGAGCTACTCGTCGTTGCCGGAGGGCACCCAGCTGGTGCTGCGCAGGCTCGGGGTGCTGCCCGGCGCGGACTTCACCGCCAACGACGCCGCGGTGATCGCGGGTCTGCCCAACGCTCGCCGTCATCTCAACCAGCTCGTCGGGGTGCACCTGGTCGAACAGCGCGGCACCCGCTTCGCCCTGCACGACCTGCTCAGGGTGTACGCGCGCGAGCGGTGCACGAGCGAGGAGACCGACGAGGCGGTCGGGCGGTTGTACGACTTCTACCGCCGCATGACCGATGACGCGGCCGAGCTGCTGTTCCCCGACCAGCGGCGCTTCCCGCTCAGGGCCGCCACGACCCAGCTGCCCGACGTGGTGCTGCGGACCTCGGACGAGGCGTTCGCCTGGATGACGGCCGAGCACACCAACCTGCTCGCCACGACGCTCTTCGCCACGGAACGAGGTGAGTACTGGCCGGCCAGCGAGATCGGCACCGTGCTCAGCTCCTACTACTACGAGACTCGTGAGGACACGACGTGGTCGGCGCTGTGTGAAATCCGTGACCGCGCGGCTCGCGAGTCCGGCGACGACGCGCTGATCGCCGCCTCCAACCTGTCCACCGCCATCTACAACTTCTGCCAGGGCGACTTCGAGCGGGCGAAGAAGCTCACACAGGCCGCGCTCGACATCGGTGCGCGGACCGGCAACCTGCCCATCCAGGCGTCCTCGCACAACATCCTGGGCGCGTTGACGCGCCTCTCAGGTGACGCGGCCGCCTCTCTCTCGCACCAACAGCAGGCGCTCGCGATCCACGAGCAGCTGGGGTCGATCGAAGGCCAGGCGATGGTGCACCTGAACCTCGCCACGATCTGGTTCCACGTGCCCGACCTGCCCGCCGCCGAGCGGTCGCTGCTCAAGGCGGTGGAACTCACCGCCTCACCCGCGGTCCAGGCCCACGTCCACAACAGCCTGATCAGCGTCTACATGGAGCTGGGGAGGTTCTCGGAGGTGCTCGTGCACCACGAGGCGCACATGGCGCTGCAGGCGGAACTCGGAAACCCGCGACGCAACACCCTCGGCGCCAGCACCGCCGTCCGGGCGATGCTGGCGCTCGGAGAGGCCGACGAGGCGTTCGACCTGGTTCTCGAGCTCCTCGGCGACCGGCAGCTGAGGGTCGGCATCGAGGAGGAGTTCGACGTCTGGCACGCGTTGGTGGACATGCTCGACAGCAGCGGCGCGGACGACGACGCGTTGGCCGTGGCGCGGCTGCAGCTCAGGCTCGCCGACTCGGAGAACATGATCAACCAGCAGATGACGGCTGATCTGAAGGCCGCGCGGTCGTACCGCAAACTCGGCGAGCACGAGGCAGCCGCGCGGCACCTGAGTGAGTTGCGGGCACGCATCACCGACAACTACGCCATGGCCACCGGGGAAGAGCTCAAGGAGCGTGCGCTGCTGCACCTGGCGCTGGGTGAGGCCGAGGAGGCGCTGCGGTGCGCCGAGGAGGCCGTCGCCACGCACGGCCGGACCCACCAGCGCTATCTGGAGGCGCAGTCACTGCACGCGCTCGCCCGGATACGCCGTGCCACGGGTGATGAGAAGGGCGCCGTGGCAGCGGAAACATTGGCAGAAAATGCATATCGGGACTGCGGTATGAGGTTTGTACCGACCTCTGTGGGGTAGCCAAGAGAAGGATTCCCCACCTGGAGGTGTCATGATCGTTCTCGGTCTAATCCTGCTCGTCGTCGGATGGCTGGCTGGTATCAGCATTCTGACGACCATCGGAGTGGTGCTTCTGGTGATCGGCGCCATCCTCGCCGTCCTCGGCGCAGTGGGCAAGCCGGTCGGCGGTCGTGCGCACTACTTCTGACGCATAGAGCGTCTTGCTCCCTCGGAATGACGAACGGGTGAGTCTCCACATTGGAGGCTCACCCGTTCATTTGCGGTACAACAGGTTCAGAGGTTGCCCTTGGTGCGAGCGGCAACGGCGAAAACTCCGAACGCGACCCCCAGCATGGCCAGAGCGGCGACAGCGGCAACTACAAGATCAACAGACATGACCAACAAAACTCCCTCTTGCGATCTCTCCCGACGTAGTGACGCCGGGGTACCCCCGAAAGTTGCCTCGGGTAACGTTTTCGGGGTGAAACTCCGTGCTGTGGAAGCGCGTGTGCTCTCCGTAGCACCGTGGTTGCTTGGGCTGTCGGTCGTCGGGCACCTGCTCCTGGTGCAGTTCCAGGTCAAGATGACCATGATCGACTTGTTGGTGTACCGGAACGGATCGCCGCACCTGTGGAAGGGCGACCTGTACGAATGGCGCCTGGAGCAGTACGCGGACGTGTTCCCGCTGCCCTTCACCTACCCGCCGTTCGCGGCCGCGATCTTCACGCCGATGAGCTGGGTGCCGTGGGAGGCGTCGCGGTGGATCTGGCAGCTGATCTGCCTGGGCTGCCTCTACTACATCGTGCGGACGACGCTGAAGCTGCTGAAGCTCGACGACCCGCGGCGGGTGATGTTCTGGACGGCGCTGGTGCTGTGGATCGAGCCGGTGCGCACCACGCTCAACTACGGCCAGATCAACCTGGTGCTGTGCGCGATCCTGATCGGCACGCTCGCGAGCGCGCGCAACTGGGTCAGCGGCGCCGGCGTGGGTTTCACCGCAGGCATCAAGCTGACGCCCGCCATCTCCGGTTTGTACTTCCTCGTCACGAAGAGGTGGATGGCCGCGGTCTGGTCGTTCGTCGCCTTCGGGGCGGTGTACGGCATCGGCTGGGCGCTCTCGCCGTCCCAGTCGAACAAGTTCTGGTTCGAGCTGCTCGGTGACGCGAGCCGGGTCGGGCCGGTCGGCAGTGCGATCAACCAGTCGATGCGCGGCGCACTGAGCCGCACGGTCGGTTACGACGTCAAGACCGGGCCGATCTACCTCGTCGCCGTGCTCGTCGCGGCCGCGCTGACGTGGTTCGCGGTGAGCAGGACCAAGGACGTGCTGGCGCTGATCATCAGCGTGCAGATGCTCGGCCTGCTGGTCTCGCCGATCTCGTGGAGCCACCACTGGGTGTGGATGGTGCCCGCCCTGCTTTGGCTGCTCTACGAGGGCGGACACCTCCTGTGCAAGATCACCGCCGGCCTTTGGGTGCTGCTGACCGGTGGTTATCTCGTCTCGTTCCTGCTGAACGCCCAGCCGAACATCTGGGACTTCCCGCGTCCCTGGTACTACGCGGCGCTCGGCTGGGGCTACCCGGCGGCCGGGATGCTCACGCTGGTCGCGATCGGGCTAGCAACCCGGCGTAAGAGGGACGAGCTGCTGCCCGGCGATGAGGAAGCTGCCCACAGCGAACCCAGCCCGGTCGCCGGCTGAGGCGGGCTTCCACGAGTTGCGGGCCGCGACGAACCCGAGCATGCCGTCGGCGTCCAGCGCGGTCTGCAGGGCGGTCCAGCCCTTCTGCACGTACGGCAGGTAGGTGTCCTTGTCGAGCACGCCAGCGTTGATTCCCGCCGCGAACGCGTAGGTGATCATCGCGGTGGCCGCCGAGTCCTTGCCGGTGGCGCCCCAGAAGCCGTCGTGGCGCTGCAGGTACCGCAGCGTGTGGGCGGACTTGCGCAGCGTCTTGGCGTAGTCGGCGCGGTACGGGTTGTCCTTCGGCAGCGCCAGGATCGCCTTGGCGAGACCCTGCACGGCCCAGCCGTTGGTCTGCACGTTCAGGCTCCACAGGCCGGTGGTCTCGTTGAACGTGCGGTGCTTGAGCGACCGGTAGGACTTGTACGAGTAGTCGAGCAGGTCCTGGTTCAGGTCGGCCACGGCGATGCGCGTGAACGACGGCAGGGCCATGTTCAGGGCGTCCGGTGACTTCCAGTAGTCGTACTTCCCGGTCTTCGCCTGGGAGTACAGGTTGTCCCGCAACGGCTGGAGCACTGCGGGCTCCGGGTGGAAGTACGAGACGTCGAGGTAGGCCTCACCGCTGGACTGGGCGTCCGGCGCGTACGGGTTCGCCGGGTCGAGCGGCAGCAGGTACTTGTTCGCCTGCACCCACGGCCACGTCTTGTGGTTGCTGATGCCCGTGGTCCGCACCTGGGCGAGGTTGCCGACGTGGAAGTTCGCGTTGGACCAGTTGTTCGCCTTGAGGTCGGAGCCCTTCTCGAGCCAGGCGAAGCTGGCCTTGATCATCGTGTCCGTCAGGGCACACGGCACGGCCTGGGCGGCCGCCGGTGCGATCAGAAGACTGCCTGCCAGCGCCACGGTGAACAAAGATGTGCGCAACCGCATGAGGGTGTTCCCTCTCATATCCGCTGGCGGCGGCAGCGCACATCTTTACCGAATCAGCTCAGCGCGTCCAGGACTCCGTCGATTTCCTCGGCGAGAGATACGTCGAGCGCGGTGATTCCTCCCTTGTAGTGGGTGCTCAGGCGAAATGTGAGGGTCTTGTAGCGGATGTCGATGTCCGGGTGGTGGTTGTCGTTCTCCGCGATCTCCGCGACCCGGTTCACGACCATGATCGCCTGGGAGAAGTTCGCCAGCTCCACGGTCCTGACCAGCGCCGCGTCCTGCGCGGTCCAGTCGGGCAGCTTGGGCAGCACGTCGTTCAACTGATCGTCGCTCAACAGCTCGGCCATGTCCTGATCGTCCCACCACGTCACGTAAGCTGCGCGTTTGCCACGGGAGTCCGGTGAAGCGCCGGGCTGAGAGGAGGGCTCGCAAGCCCTCGACCGTCCACCTGATCCGGGTCATACCGGCGTAGGGAGATGTGTGATGAGAAGGATTTGGGCTGTTCTCGCTGCTTTGGCGCTGACCGGTTGTTCGGCCGGAACTTCGACCGCGCCGGTGACGCACGAGGTCACCTTGGTGACGCACGACTCGTTCGTGGTGAAGGACGGGCTGCTGGACGAGTTCCAGAAGGCCACCGGGATCACCGTGAAGCAGATCGCCTCGGGTGACGCAGGCGAGCTCACGAACAAGCTGGTGCTCACCAAGGCGAACCCGATCGGTGACGTCGCGTTCGGCGTCGACTCGACGTTCGCGTCCAGGGCGCTGGCGGAGGGCGTGTTCGCCGAGTACGCCTCGCCGGAGGCCACCAAGGGTGCGCAGCGCTACCAGGCGGACTCCTCGAACCGGCTGCACGCGGTCGATGTCGGCGATGTGTGCCTCAACATCGACCCGGCCAAGCTCGGCGGCGTCGAGCCGACCTCGTACGAGGACCTGACCGACCCGAAGTTCAAGGACAAGCTGGTCGTGGAGAACCCGGCCACGTCCTCGCCGGGACTCGCGTTCCTGCTGGGCACGATCGCGAAGTTCGGTGAGAACGGCTGGCAGGAGTACTGGACCAAGCTCAAGGCCAACGGCGTCAAGGTCGTGAGCGGCTGGGAAGAGGCCTACAACCAGGACTTCAAGGCCGACCGGCCGATCGTGGTGTCCTACGCGTCGTCGCCGTCGGCCGAGGGCGGGAAGACGAAGGCCGTGCTCTCGACCTGCTACCGCCAGGTCGAGTACGCGGGTGTGCTGGCTGGGGCGAAGAACGCGGCCGACGCGCAGAAGGTGCTCGACTTCCTGCTGGGCGAGAAGTTCCAGGCGCAGGTGGCCGAGCAGATGTACGTCTACCCGTCGCGTGAGGGCGTCGCGCTGCCCGACTCGTGGGCCAAGGACGCTCCGCTGCCGACTTCGCCGCAGTCCCTGCCCGCGGACAAGGTGAAGGACAACCGCGAAGCGTGGGTCGAGCAGTGGCGCAAGCTCGTGCAGGGCTGAGCTCGGTTCTGAGTTCCCGCACGGGGTGGTCGGCGGCGGCGTTGTTGCCGCTGGCCTTCCTCGGACTGTTCTTCGCCTGGCCTGTGCTGGCGATCCTGTCGTTGGGTCTGCGCGAAGGCGGGGTGCTCACCGCCCTCTTCGACGGTGAGACCTGGGAACTCGTCGGCTTCACCCTCGGGCAGGCCGCCGCGTCGACCGTGGTGGCGGTGCTCGCCGGGGTGCCGGTCGCGTTCGTGCTTGCTCGATGCCGCCTGCGTGGACTTGGTGTGGTGCGCGCGGCCGTGATGGTGCCGTTCGTGCTGCCGACCGTGGTGGTGGGGCTGGCGTTCCGGACTTTCTGGCCGGACGGCGGAGTGTTGTCGATCGTGCTCGCGAACGCGTTCTTCAACGTGGCTGTGGTCGCGCGGACCGTTGGCGGGCTGTGGGCGCACACGGATCGCCGGGCTGAAGACGCTGCTCGTGCTCTGGGTGCTTCTCGGCCGCGAGCGTTCCTCTCGGTGGTGCTGCCGGCATTGGCGCTCGCGATCGGATCTGCGGCTGCGGTCGTGTTTCTTTTTTGTGCCACCAGTTTTGGTGTCGTGCTGGTGCTCGGTGGGTCTCGGTACCGGACGCTGGAGACCGAGATCTACCTGCGGACCGTCGAGCTGTTCGACCTGTCCGGGGCGGCCGCGTTGTCGTTGCTGCAGTTCGCGGCGGTGCTGGCCGTGCTGGTGCTGGGGGCGTTGGCTCGGCGGCGACGCGAGACCGCGTTGTCGTTGCGGGGCAGGGAAGAGCTGGCGCGACGGCCTTCCGGTGGTGAGTGGTACGTGGTGTTCGCCGCTCTCGGTGTGGTGGTGGCGTTGCTGACGCCGGTGGTCGGGCTGATCACCCGCTCACTGTCCACACGGGACGGATGGAGCTTCGCCGGATATGCGGCCCTGGCAACGCGCGGCGATCGCGGAACGCTGGCGGTGACCGGGCTGGACGCGGCGTTGAACTCGGTGCGCACGGCGTTCGACGCGACGCTGGTGGCGCTGGTGGTCGGGGTGTTCTCGGCTGTGGTGCTGGTCGGGTTGCGGCGTTCCGGGGGACGGATCGCCGAGGTGCTGGACACCGCGTTGATGCTGCCGCTGGGCGTGTCCGCGGTGACGGTCGGCTTCGGGTACCTGGTGACGATGGACGCGTTGCCGGGTGATTTCCGGACCTCGCCGTTGCTGGTACCGCTGGCGCAGGCGTTGGTGGTGACGCCGTTGATCGTGCGGATGGTGCTGCCGGTGCTGCGGGCCGTCGACGAACGGCTGCGGCAGGCGGCGGCGACGCTCGGCGCCTCGCCGTTCCGCGTCTGGCGTGAGGTGGACCTGCCGCTGGCCGGGCGGTCGCTGGCAGCCGCGGCGGGCTTCGGCTACGTGGTGGCGCTGGGGGAGTTCGGGGCGACGAGCTTCCTGGCGCGGCCGGACGCGCCGACGTTGCCGGTGGTGATCGCGCGGCTGATGTCGCGGCCGGGGGAGTTGAACAGCCAGATGGCCTACGCGTCGTGCGCGCTGCTGATGGTCGTCACGGTCGGGTGCGTGCTGCTGATCGAGCGGTTGCGCGTGCCGAGCAGCGGGGAGTTCTGATGGCGCTGGAACTTGAGTCGATCACCGTCCGATATGGACAGACGGCTGCGGTGTCGGACGTGTCGCTGGACGTGGCGGACGGCGAGGTCGTGGCTCTGCTCGGACCGTCCGGGTGCGGGAAGTCGACGCTGCTGCGCGCCATCGCCGGGCTGGAGAAGCCGTCTTCCGGCTTTGTGCGCTGGGATTCCGCGGATCTGGCCGGCGTGCCGGTGCACCGACGCGAGTTCGGGCTGGTTTTTCAGGACGGGCAGCTGTTCCCGCACCGGTCGGTCGCCGGGAACGTGGCTTTCGGGCTGCGGATGCACCGGGTGGACCGCGAGGAGCGGGACAAGAAGGTGTCGTCGCTGCTGGAGCTCGTTGGCTTGGAGGGGTACGCGGACCGGCGCGTGACGCAGCTGTCCGGTGGTGAGCAGCAACGGGTCGCGCTGGCACGGGCGTTGGCCCCGTCGCCGCGGTTGCTGCTGCTGGACGAGCCGTTGTCGGCGCTGGACCGGGCGTTGCGGGAGCAGCTGGCGGTCGATCTGGCGCGGTTGTTGCGGGAGGCTGCCACGACCGCGCTGGTCGTGACACACGACCACGACGAGGCGTTCACGCTGGCGGATCGGGTGGCGATCATGTCGCGCGGCCGGATCGTGCAGGTCGGGCCGCCCGCCGAGGTCTGGTCGTCGCCGGTCGACGTGGAGACCGCGAAGTTCCTGGGGTGCAACAAGTTCGTGCCGGGCTCGTTCGTCGGGCTGGATGTGGAACGCGTTGGGCTGCGCGCCACGGCGTTGCGGGTGGATCCGTCCGGCGCGCTGGAAGGCGTGGTGCTGGAGCGCGTGCACCGGCGTGATCACGTGCGGTTGCTCGTGGAGATCGACGGCGAGGAGTACGAGGCGGTCGGGCCGATGACCGAGGTCGGGGACCGGGTGCGGCTCGCAATTGATCTCGACGGGGTAGCGCGCATCGGCTAGGAATGGTCCTCATGGGACCTCTGGGGGGACGAGTCGCGCTGGTCACGGGCGTGAGCAGGCGGCAGGGCATCGGGTACGCGATCGCGTCCCGGCTGGCGTCGCTGGGCGCGGACCTGTTCGTGCAGCACCACGTGCCGCACGACGCCGCACAGGAGTGGGGCGCCGACTCGATCGACGAGGTGATCGCGGGCATAGGCGGCCGAGTCGAGCACGCCGGCGTCGACCTGGCCGATCCGGACGCACCGGAACCGCTGGTCGACGCGGTGTTCGAGGCGTATCGGCGAGTCGACATCCTGGTGTGCAACCACGCGCGCAGCGGGTTCGACGGGCCTCTCGGTTCGTTGGACGCGGCCATGCTCGATGCGCATTACGCGGTGAACACGCGGTCGTCGATCCTGCTCGCGCAAGCGTTTGCCCGTCACTGGAAGGGCGAGAGCGGCGGGCGGATCGTGTTCATGACGTCCGGGCAGGACCTCGGTCCAATGCCTGGTGAGGTGGCCTACGCGGCGTCCAAGGGTGCGCTGTCATCGATCGTGGCGACGTTGTCGCACCAGCTGGCAGACCAGGGGATCACCGTGAACGCGGTGAATCCGGGCCCGACCGACACGGGGTGGGCAGGGCCGGAGCTCGCGGAGTTCGTGAACGAGCGGATGCCGTTGAAGCGCTGGGGTCAGCCGGACGACGCCGCCCGGCTGATCTCCTGGCTGTGCACCGACGACGCGGAGTGGATCACCGGTCAGGTGATCAACAGCGAGGGCGGCTTCCGGCGGTGATCAGCCACGCGCCGGACGGGTACGAGTGCCCGTTCTGCTTCCTGCTGGGCGGTGGGGAGACCGAGATCGACAGCCAGGACGACATCGTCCTGCGCACGGGGCGCGCCACGGCGTTCGTCGCGTCGGGGTGGTGGGCGAACAACCGCGGTCACGTCATCGTGATCCCCAACGCACACCACGAGAACATCTACGACCTGCCCGCCGAGTACGGCCACGCGGTGCACGACGTCGTTCGGGAGATCGCAGTCGCCATGCGTGCCGCGTACGGCTGCGACGGCATCTCCACCCGTCAGCACAACGAGCCCGCCGGTGGCCAGGACGCGTGGCACTTCCACGTCCACGTGATCCCGCGGTACGACGGCGACAACCTCTACGGGTCGTCGCCGCTACCGGGGTTCGCCACCGGCGAGCAACGTCGTGTCTACGCCGACAAGCTTCGTGCGGCGGTCAGCTGTCCTTCGTGATCAGGCGCATCGCGGCCAAGCCCGTGCCGATCAGCAGGTAGCAGCCCGCGAGCAGCGTGCTGTCCCAGATCTGGTCGACCGGGATCGGGTCTCGCATCACGTCGAGCAGACCGGGGAAGCCGGTCGTGATCAGGAACGGGTGCAGCCAGTCCAGCGAGGAGAACTGCCCCAGCACCTGGAACACGATGATCGTCGTCATCGTCGCCGCCTGCACCACCAGCGGATGCTCGGTGGTCGAGGAGACGGCGAGGGCGACCGCACCGATCGACACCATCTGGAACGTGATCAGCACGATGAACAACGCGATGCGGACCAGGCCTTCTCCGGTGTCCAGCGTGGTGCCGGACAGCGTCATCATGCCGTCGGTGCCGAGGAACGCCGTGCCCGCGATGATGCCCACGACCGCCATCAGCGTGACGGCGAACAGCGACATCGCGGCGAGCCCGAACAGCTTCACGAACAGCAGCCGCACGCGGGAGACCGGTGCGACCAGCAGCCCGCGCAACGTGCCGTGCTGCGCCTCGCCCGCCAGTCCGTCCGCTGCCCAGATGGATGCCACCAGTGGCAGCAGCAGGTTGATCGACAGGAACAACGTGAAGATCGGCACGACCAGGCCGTTGCCCTTGAGGATCCCGGCGAGACCGGGCCCGCCGCTGTCGCCGTCGCCCGCGGTCCAGATGCCGAAGCTGATGATGATCGGCACGAGGACGAGCCCGAACAGCCCGATGAGGGTCCGCGGCCGGCGCAGCATCCACCGCACCTCGGAACCGAACTGACGCGTGATCATCGCGGTCCCCCGTCCAGCGTGTCCACAGCGGACATCCCGCGCTCGGCCTCCTCGGCTTCGGTGAGCCGCGCGAACAGCTCCTCCAGACCTGTCTTCCACCGCGTCGCCTCGTAGACCCCGACACCGGCCTTGACCAGCGTCTCGATCACCTGCGGCGCGGACGTCCCGGCGAGCTCGACCCGCAGGCCCTCGCCGAGCGGCCGTGCGGAGATCTTGGCGCTGCGCAATGCGCTGAGCGCCGTCTCGACGTCCGGGGTGATCACCTGGAGCGCCGAACCGCCCGCCTGCAGCAGCTCGGTCAGTTCGCCTTGTGCCACAACGGTTCCGCGGTGCAGCACCGCGACGTGCGTGCAGGTCGCCTCGACCTCGCTCAGCAGGTGGCTGGAGACCAGCACCGTGCTGCCCGCCGCGTGCAGCTCTGCGATGATCTTGCGGATCTCCCGCGTGCCCGCCGGGTCGAGGCCGTTGGTCGGCTCGTCGAGCACGACCAGCTTGCGCGGCACGAGCAACGCCGCGGCCAGGCCGAGACGTTGCTTCATGCCGAGCGAGTACCCCCGGTACCTGCGGTGGGCCGCCTGGGCGAGCCCGACGCGTTCGACCGCGTCCTCGACGGCCTG
The DNA here is from genome assembly GCF_040611995.1 of Lentzea sp. NPDC006480. Lineage (NCBI taxonomy): Bacteria > Bacillati > Actinomycetota > Actinomycetes > Pseudonocardiales > Pseudonocardiaceae > Lentzea > Lentzea sp. NPDC006480. The sequence goes on along the minus strand of NZ_JBEXPJ010000042.1, from coordinate 8,887 downwards.
CTTGATGTCGCGCTTGTCGAGGAGCGGTTCGAACGCGGCACAGCGGATGAGGTTCTCCCGGCCGCTCAGGAACGGGTGGAACCCCGGGCCCTCGACCAGCGCGCCCACGTGCGGGAGCGCCTGCTCGGCACCGTCTGGAAGGGGTTTCCCGAGCAGCTCGATCTCCCCCTGTGTGGGCCGCACCAACCCGAGCAGCATCCGGATCGTGGTCGTCTTGCCCGACCCGTTGGGGCCGAGCATGCCGAGCACGGCCCCCTCCGGCAGCTCCAGGTCGACGCGGTCGACAGCGACCGTGCTCCCGTACTCCTTGCGCAGACCCCTGGTCCGCGCGGCGACGGCGGTGGACTTCCCCGCCGTCACCGGCGCGCTGGTCGAGGTGGTCACTTCACCTGTCCGATCGTGTCGAACAGAACCTGCTCAGGAACGGCACCCGCGACCACGCGGCCGTCGTCCGCGATCAGGATCGTGGCGACCTTGGTGTTGAACAGCTTGCCGCTGCCCCAGGTGCCGCTGACCTTCTTGGTGAACCGGTCGACGAGACCCTGCGCCTCCGCCGGGACCTGACCCATGGCCTCGGCGGGGATCCTGGCACCGACCACCGTGTCCCAGCCCGTGCCGAAGAACTGCGGGTCCTTGCCCTGCAACGCCTGCTCGATGCCCAGCTCGGGCTTGTGCTGCTGCTGCGCTTCCTTCGCCTCGGGCGTGGTGACCTTGGCGTTGGACGGCGGGGTGAACTCGAACAGCTTCGGGTCCTGCTGGCCGACGTTGATGTCCTTGAAACCGACGGTGCCGGCCGGTTCGGACGCGCCGTTGGTCAGCACCGCGACCCGGAGCGGCATCTTCAGTTCCGAGTCGACCGCGATCCTGACCTCGCGGATCAGGGTCTTCTCGCTCGGCTTCGGGGTCAGGACGAGTTCGTAGGCCGCGCGGTTGGCCACCCGTGCGGTGCCGTCGACGCTGATGTCGCTGAACTCCTTGGTCAGGGTGACGATCTCCTTGGCCGCGGTGGCCGGGTCGATCGCCTTCTGCTCCTTGGTGTCCTCGGGCCTGGCCTGGTCCTCTGCCTTGTGCTCCGACTTCGTGACCTCGTTGTCCTGCGAGTTCCAGGACCACGTGGTGGTGCCGTCGTCGACGATCGTCTGCTCGGACTGGCCGTTCGGCAGGGCCAGCCGGAGCTTGCCGTTCCCGTCGGTCCAGATCCGGGCGCTGTGCTTGCCGTCGGCCAGCTGCGGGATCTCGGCGATTGACGGGAGGCCCAGCTTGTTGTCGACTTCCACGGTGCCGCCGAACGCTCCCGGCTTCGCGGTCAGAACCTGTTCGACCAGGGATTCCGCGGAGACGTTCGGCAGCGATGGTGGCTGGCCTGCGCCTGCTGGCATGGCTAGCAGGCTGAGGCCTGCCGCGCCGGTGACCACGACGGCTGCTGATGCGGCCAGGGTCACCTTTCGGTTGATCATTTGGTCCCCTCCTCCAAGGGCTTGTGGTTACAGCTTGGGGTGGGGTTGCTGAGATGGTGCTGAGACTACTTCCACCTGCGGTTTTGTGCCTGTTTCAGGACTCTTCCTGAGAGTCGGCTGAGATCATGCGCGCGGCTGAGAGCGGTGAGCGGCATGCTGTGCGGTGTGAAGCCTCGGGTGCTGGTCGTGGACGACGAAGTCGGCGTGCGTCGGGCGTTGGAGCGCGGGCTGACGGCTGAGGGGATGGAAGTCGTCACCGCCGCGGACGGGCCGACTGCGCTTCGTGTCGCACTGACCGGAGCCTTCGACGTGGTGCTGCTCGACATCATGTTGCCCGGGCTGTCGGGGTACCGGGTGTTGCAGCGCATGCGGGCCGACGGGGTGCGGACGCCGGTGTTGATGGTGTCGGCCAAGGACGGGGAGATCGATCAGGCGGACGGGCTGGATCTCGGGGCCGACGGGTACCTGGTGAAGCCGTTCAGCTTCGTGGTGCTGGTGGCGCAGGTTCGGGCGCTTCTCAGGAGAGGTGGAGGGGCTCGGCGGAAGCTGACGCTGGGGAGTTTGGTGATCGATCGCGGCCTCAGGGAAGTCAGTTGGGGTGGGCAGGACGTTTCGTTGAGTCCTCGGGAGTACGCGGTGCTCGACGTGTTGGCGTCGCGGGCCGGGTCGGTGGTCACCAAGGACGAGTTGTTGCGGTCTGTCTGGGGGGACGAGCAGGCGGCGACGAGGAACGCGGTTGAGGTTTACGTGGGGTACCTCAGGCGCAAGCTGGAGGCTGTCGGGGGTGGGGAGGTGGTGCGGACCGTGCGGGGGCACGGGTACATCGCGTCCACTCCGGACTTGGACAGTGCGTTGGGGAACAAGTGAGTCCTCGCCGCTGGTGGTTTCAGCGCACGTTGCGCTTCCGGATCACCGTGGTGGCCACTGGGGTGGCGTTGTTGTGCTTGCTGGCGTTCACCGGGCTGGCGCCGGCGTTGATCGGGATCATTCAGATCACCGCGGTGGACCAGGAACTGGCCAAGGCGCCGCCGCGGGTGCTGGACGTGTCCGGCGTGCCGGTGGATGGAGGGGCGCCGCTTCCGTTGACGTCGCAGGACATTCGCACGTTGAAGAGCGGAGCGCCGGTGTTGCGCCTGGAAGGGGAGTCGGCGCAACGGTGGCGGGGGCGGGTGGTGTTCGCGGCGGACGGGACGCCCCGGCTCGAGGTGTACGGAAGCACGTTGCTCGGGTACGAGAACGCGAACACGTTGGGGACGCGGTGGCTGGCGGTCGCGGCGGTGCTGGTGGCCGGGCTGGTGGGGATCGCCACCTGGTTGTCGGTGCGGTCGTCGTTGCGGCCGGTGGAGCGGATGCGGGTGGCGGCTGGGGAGTTGCCGCACGGGGAGCGGTTGCCGGTGCCACCGTCCAGGGACGAGTTGCAGGCGTTGGCCGAGGCGTTGAACGCGTTGCTGGCGCGGCGGGATGAAGCCAGTGATCGGCTGCGGCGGTTCACCGGGGACGCGGCGCACGAGTTGAGGTCGCCGGTGGCGTCGGTGCGGGCGCAGGCCGAGGTCGCGGTGGCGCATCCGGATCCGGACTTCTCGATCGAGGTGCTGGAGTCGGTGGTCGAGGAGTCGATTCGGCTCAGTGCGCTGGTGGACGCGTTGTTGATTTTGGCGCGGGCCGATACGGGGGCGCCGCCTCGGGCCGAGGCGGTCGATCTGGTGCTGGAGGCCGAGGCGGCGATGTCCCGGTTGGACACGGAGTTGCTGGTGCGGTTGAACGCGCCACCGTCGGCGTGCCTCGTGAGCGCGACCAAGTCCGAGGTCGAGCTGGTGTTGGACAACCTCATGCGGAACGCGGCTCGGTACGCGTACTCGACGATCACCGTGACGTTGGTGCCGGTGGGGCGGGACGTGCGGTTGATCGTGGACGACGACGGGCACGGGATTCCCGTCGAGCACCGGGCGAAGGTGTTCGACCGGTTCTACCGGGTGGAAGAGGATCGCGGGCGCTCGTCCGGCGGGTTCGGGCTCGGGCTGGCGTTGGTGGCGCATCTGGTGCGGCGGCGGGGTGGGTCGGTGCGGGCTGCGGAGTCACCTGCTGGTGGTGCGCGTTTGGAGATCCGCTGGCCGTCCTGGTAGGCACCGGGGGTGCCAGAGTTGCGAGCGTCGGCGCTAGTCGACGCGCCTGTTTCGGTGGTTGCGGGTGCCTTGCTGGAGACCGCGTTGATCGCGGGTTTCGGGGTGAAGGTGCCTGGGCCGTTGTTGTGCCTCGGGGACGTGCTGACCGGGCCGCTTGGGGTCAAGCTGACCGTCACGCGGGCTGATTTGTCCGGTGTGTCGGCGGCTGGGGATTTTCTGGAGCTGCACACGGATCTCGTGGTGACGGGGGCCGGGACGATGGTGGTCGACCGGGTCGGGTGGACGACGGTCGGTGGCGTGGTCGGGCGGTTCGCGGACGTGACGGTCGGGCGCGGGATGGCGTTGCGGGTGCTGCAGAAGCGGTCGGCGTTGCTGGCGGAGCGGTGTGCGGAGCTGCGGGAGGCGCGGGTCGTGGTCGGGGCGGCGATCGTCCGGGATGGACGGTTGCTGGCTCAGCAGCGGGCGTTCCCGGAAAGTCATGCGGGGCAGTGGGAACTGCCCGGCGGACGGGTCGAGGCGGGGGAGAAGCCAGAGGACGCGCTCGTGCGGGAGTGCGAGGAAGAGCTCGGGGTGGCGGTGGTCGTCGGTGAGCAGGTCGGGCCGGACGTGCCGTTGAAGAAGGACGTGGTGCTGCGGATCTACGCGGCGGCGCTCGGCGGCGGTGAGCCGGAAGCGTTGGAGCACAACGCTGTCCGGTGGCTCACCGCCGACGAGCTGTCCGGGGTGGACTGGCTGCCCGCGGATCGGGTGCTGGTGCCCGCCCTTCAGTCGCTCCTCAACTGAGACCGGAGAGGCGCAGGGCCGCGTCCAGGCGGTGCTGGGCGCGGTCGCGGGCCCTCTCCGCGCCCGCCTTGCGGATGCGGTCCAGTTCCGTCGGGTCGGCGAGGAGCTCCAGCGTGCGCTCGCGGACCGGGCGGAGCTCCTCGATCACCGCTTCGGCCACGACGTTCTTGAGGTCGGCGAACCTGCTCGTGTAGTCCTCGGGCTCCTTGCCGGTGCAGGAGCTGAGGATCTCGGTCAGGTTCGCGATGCCCTCGGTCGACGACACGGCGCGGCGCACCTTGCGGCGCACCAGGTCCGGGTCGTCGAGCACGAAGACGACGCCCGTGGAGTTCTGGGCGGACTTGTCCATCTTGCGCGCCGGGTCCGACAGGTCCTTGATGCGCGCGCCCACCTTCGGCACGACCGCCGTCGGGACGATGAACGCCTCGCCGTACGCGTGGTTGAAGCGGCGGGCGAGGGCGCGGGCCAGCTCGACGTGCTGGAGCTGGTCCTCGCCGACCGGGACCTCCGCGGTGCCCTGCAACAGGATGTCCGCGGCCATCAGCACCGGGTAGGTGAGCAGGCTGAGGCGCACGGACTCGCGGCCGAGCGACTTCTCCTTGAACTGGATCATGCGCGCGGCCTCGCCGTAGGTGCAGGTGCACTCCAGAACCCAGTTGAGCGCCCCCAGTTCGCGGATGAGGTCGCTCTGCACGCAGGTGCTCTCCGGGTCGATGCCGCTCGCGATCAGCACGGCGAGCTGTTCGCGCGTCATGGATCGCAGACGTTGCGGGTTGTGCGACGACGTCATCGCGTGCAGGTCGCTGATGAAGTAGACGTCCTCGGCGGTGCCCTCGCGAGCCCACGTCCGCAGCGCGCCCAGGTAGTTGCCCAGGTGGACCTGGCCGGACGGGGTGATGGCGGAGAGACGGATCATGACATTGGTCCTAACGGGTAAGGACCGCCCGGACGAAACGCACGAAAAAGCCGCCCGTCCCGGGCGGCCTGTGGGTGCGTCAGTGGTTGTCTCTGCGCACAGCTACTCCGGCCGCCTGAAAGCGGCCCACCAGAAGGAGTTCATCGTGCGCATGTTGAGCAGTATAGGACTACCGTTGAAGGATGTTCATCGTGCTGCTGAAGTACTCCGCGCCACTGGAACAGATCGACTACGCCCTCCCCGACCACCGAGCGTGGGTCGAGAAGCAGTACGAGCGAGGTCTCTTCCTCGCCTCAGGGCGTCAGGTGCCGAGGGTCGGGGGCGTGATCATCACGCGGCCGATGCCCCGCGGCAAGCTCGAAGCGCTGCTCGCCACGGATCCGTGGTGCGAGCAGAAACTGGTGAAGTACGAGATCTGCGAGTTCGAGGCGACGCGGACGGCGCCTGAGCTGATGAAGCTGAACGAGGCCGTGCTGCAGGGCTAGCGCTCTTGTTCGAGCCACGCGATCGCGGCGTCACGTACGCGATCGCCGGTGGCGCTTGAGTTCGAGACCGGTGTGTCGGGCGCGATCGGCGTGTTGCCGTGGACGCGGCCGGTGCGGTCGGCCATGTGCGCCGTGGTGATCGCGAGCCGTGCGCCGTCGGGCAGCTTGAACGCCTGGTTCGCGGTCGCGTAGCCGGCTGTCGGTTCGCCGAACGTGCGGACGTTCTCCGCGCCCAGGAACGAGATCAGCACCGCCTCGCCGGAGCTCGCGGTGTGGCCGTCGACGAGCACCGCCACCCGCGTGTCGAGTGCGGCGGGGACCTTGATCTTCCGGAACGCGGTGTGCCGGCCGTTGTAGACGTGACCGCGGCGGATCCCCCACGCGTGGGGCCGCCCCTGTGGCCTGATGAACCGGCCCTTCTCGCCCTCGCCGAGCAGCGGGGCGACCACCGTGAGCATCGGGTGCATGTCGCCGCCGCGGTTGCCGCGCAGGTCGACCACCCAACCGGTCGGCCGGCTCGCGATCAGTTCGGTCAAGACGCTCAGCCCGGCCCTCACGTACGCCTCGCCGTTGCGCGAGTCGGTCTCCGGGATGACCAACCAGGCGGTCGTTTCGACCAACCGACCAGTTGGGACGGTGGGTTCGGATGGCGTGCCCGCGCGGTGGGACGTGATCAGGTGGGTGTGGGGGTTGCCGAGCGTGGCGATCACGTGACGGATCGCGTCGTACGTGTCTTCCGGAGTGCTCGCGCCGACAGTGGCGAGGTGAGCTTGCGCACGTATTGCGGGCCAGTCGGCCTTCGCGCTCTCCATCGAGTGACGTTGGAGGAGGTCGAGCGCCTTGTCGACGTACCGGCGAACCTTGATCGTTCTCAAGCTGCCTTCAGGGCCTTCTTGGCCGCCTTCGCGGCTTTCTTCGCCGCCTTCTTGCGGGCTTTGTCCCGCTCCTTCAACAGGAAGGGAATCGGGCAGCGCTTGCACTGGGGCTTCGACCGGCAGCACTTCTTCTTGAGCTTTTTACCCACTGGTTGCACTCCACTCCGACACGTGTCGCTAGAGTAGGTGAGGCTCACTTCACTAGGCACTCTTGTGTGGTAATGCCGACGCAGCCGGTACTATGAAGAACGGCCCTGCGCATCGAAGTGTCCGGCGCGAGCCCCTCCAACGCCTTCGAAGCTCATAGGAGTTCTGCGTGCCCACGGCCACCGCGCCTGCCCTTCAGACGCGCACTGACCTGCGCAATGTCGCGATCGTCGCGCACGTCGACCACGGCAAGACGACGCTGGTCGACGCCATGCTGCGCCAGTCCGGCGCCTTTTCCGCGCGTGCCGAGCTCGTCGACCGGGTCATGGACTCCGGCGAGCTCGAGCGCGAGAAGGGCATCACGATCCTCGCCAAGAACACGGCTGTGCGCAGGCACACGCCGGACGGCGACGTGATCATCAACGTCGTCGACACCCCCGGCCACGCCGACTTCGGTGGCGAGGTCGAGCGCGCGCTGTCGATGGTCGACGGCGTCGTCCTGCTCGTCGACGCCTCCGAGGGCCCGCTGCCCCAGACGCGCTTCGTGCTGCGCAAGACCCTGGCCGCCGGTCTGCCGGTGATCCTGCTGGTCAACAAGGTCGACCGCCCCGACGCCCGGATCTCCGAGGTCGTCGAGGAAGCCCACGACCTGCTGCTCGACCTGGCCACCGAGGTCGGCGCCGACGAGTCCGTCCTGGACCTGCCGGTCGTCTACGCCTCCGCGCGCGCCGGCCGTGCCTCCCTGACCCAGCCCGAGGACGGCGGCCTGCCGGACGAGGAGAACCTGGACACCCTGTTCCAGGTGCTGCTCGACCACATCCCGGCTCCGCACGTCGACGTCGACGGCCCGCTGCAGGCGCTCGTCACGAACCTCGACGCCTCGACGTTCCTCGGCCGCATCGCGCTGTGCCGCATCCACCAGGGCACGATGCGCAAGGGCGAGACCGTCGCCTGGTGCCGCGAGGACGGCGAGCCCCTCAAGGTCCGCATCACCGAGCTCCTCATCACCGAGGCCCTCGACCGCGTCCCGGCCGAGTTCGCCCGCGCGGGTGACCTGGTCGCCATCGCCGGCATCGCCGACATCACGATCGGTGACACCCTGGCCGACGCCGAGGCTCCCGAGGCGCTGCCCCGGATCACGGTCGACCAGCCCGCGATCTCCATGACCGTGGGCGTGAACACCTCGCCCCTGGCCGGTCGCAACGGTGGCACCAAGCTCACCGCCCGCGTGCTCAAGGCCCGCCTCGACGCCGAGCTCGTCGGCAACGTCTCGGTGAAGGTCCTGCCGACCGAGCGCCCCGACACCTGGGAAGTCCAGGGCCGTGGCGAGCTCGCCCTGGCCATCCTGGTCGAGCAGATGCGCCGCGAGGGCTTCGAGCTGACCGTGGGCAAGCCCCAGGTCGTCACGCACACCGTCGACGGCAAGATCCACGAGCCGTTCGAGCGCCTCTCCGTCGACTGCCCAGAAGAGCACCTCGGCGCCGTCACGCAGCTCCTCGCCAACCGCAAGGGCCGCATGGAGAACATGTCGGGCCACGGCACGGGCCGCATCAAGCTCGACTACGTGGTCCCGTCCCGGGGCCTCATCGGCTTCCGCACCGAGTTCCTGACGGAAACCCGAGGCACCGGCATCGCGAACGCCGTCTCCGAGGGCTACGCCCCCTGGGCGGGCGAGATCCGCACCCGCCACAACGGCTCCCTGGTGGCCGACCGCACCGGCTCCATCACCGCCTACGCGATGATCCAGCTGGCCGACCGGGGCACCTTCTTCGTGGAACCGGGCGCCGACGCCTACGAGGGCATGGTCGTGGGCGAGAACCCGCGCGCCGAAGACCTCGACGTCAACATCACCCGCGAGAAGAAGCTCACCAACATGCGCTCCTCCACGGCCGACGTGATGGAGACCCTGGCCCGCCCCCGCAAGCTCTCCCTGGAAGAGGCACTGGAGTTCTGCGCCTCCGACGAGTGCGTGGAAGTGGCCCCCGAGGTCATCCGCGTCCGCAAGGTCACGCTCGACGCCAACCTCCGAGGCCGCGAGCGCTCGCGCCTCAAGCAGCGCGGCTAGTCACACCGCAACACGCCTGACAGGGGCGGCTGGGCC